>CAYJBA010000182.1:0-6058 GCA_964367865.1 uncultured Bacteriovoracaceae bacterium
CAGAGCTACAGTGATTATTTTGGCAAGGTGCTCACTGAAATGGCGAAAAAGGATTCGAAAATCGTTGCAGTAACAGCGGCCATGCGCGAAGGGACAGGGTTAACAGAGTTCGCGGAAAAGTATCCGGACCGATTTTTTGATGTGGGAATAGCGGAACAACATGCGGTTACTTTTGCGGCGGGGTTAGCTACGCAGGGCTATAGGCCAGTGGTAGCAATTTATAGTACTTTTTTACAGCGAGCGCTGGATCAAGTAATCCACGACGTAGCCTTACAAAACTTAGGTGTTACATTAGTTGTTGACCGCGCCGGTCTTGTCGGACCCGATGGCCCCACTCATCACGGTGTTTTTGACCTTTGCTACCTGGGAATGATTCCCCAAATGCAGGGCTACGCGCCAACTTGTTTCGAAGACGTTTCATCAGCACTTGAGCAGGCGGTCAAGTCCGGGCGACCTGCGGCTATTAGAATTCCAAGAGGACCCGGAATAGAAAAATATTCAGAACAAGAAATAGATGGCACTAGAATTTTCGGTGACAAACGAAATCCTCGGCTCTTTTTAATTGCCTTAGGCTCAGCGGCCCAAAGGGCTCACGCGGCTTGGGAGAAGTTGTTGACCACCCAGCCTCAAGTGGCACTTGGGTTAACGAGTCGATTTAAACCGATTTCTGCGGCGCTTAAAGCTTTTATGGATTTATACCCCAGTGTCCCAGCAATTGTTGTTGAAGATGGCGTAAAAAGCGGTGGCTTTGGTTCAAATTTGTTTTTGGAGCTGAAAGACAATCATGGGCGAAGCGATAGAAAAATTAAGATTCTAACTTTTAAAGATCAGTTTATCGAGCACGGGCCGCTTGAGAGTCTTGAAAAAGAACAGGGAGTTTCAGCAGACGATATTTACAAAGAGGCTATGCTTCTTCTTTCCACATGAAAAAGCGCTTAGATCTTTTGCTTGTTGAAAAAGGATATGCTCCCACTCGACAACGGGCGCAAAGCTTGATCATGAGTGGCCAGGTTCTTGTTCAAGAAGTACCACAGACAAAAGCGGGGGCATTGTTTTCAGTAGACGCAGAAATACGGGTCCGCGGTCAGGATCATCCCTACGTATCAAGAGGAGGCGTTAAACTTGCTGGTGCGCTCGACTCATTCAATATCGTAGTAGAGGGTAAAACCGCCCTCGACGTTGGGGCGTCTACCGGAGGATTTACTCACGTATTAATACTGCGGGGCATTAAAAAGGTTTACGCTGTAGACGTCGGGCATAGTCAGTTGGATTGGAAAATTAGGAGCGATTCAAGAGTCGTTGTTCACGAAAAAGTAAATGCCCGTCACATGGAGTATTCACTCATCGGTGAAAAAGTTGACCTGATCGTTGTCGATGTTTCCTTTATTTCATTGGAGAAAATTTTTCCTGCTCTGTTGCAGTTTACGGCAGATTCAACGGATTGGGTTACCCTAATCAAACCCCAGTTCGAGGTAGGTAAGGATCGTGTTGGAAAAGGCGGTCTCGTTCGGTCGGATGAAGATCGTAAAAGAGCGATAGAAAGACTCACTAAATACGGTGAAAGTCTTGGCGTCAGGCTCCTCGCCTTGATAGAATCTCCTATTACAGGCACTCAAGGAAATATCGAGTATCTGGCGCATTGGAAACGACAATGAGGTCACTTCAACTGAGATTTGCAATTGGATTTTTACTTGCATTAGGACTCGCGTGTTGTTCGACGCCAAAAAAGGTGACGTTAGGGCCAGAGCCTTCCACAGGAGCGCCACTAGAAACCTTTGGGCCTCCTAAGCCAGCGGAAACGCCGCTTTATGGTCCCACGCCGGAATTAAAAAAACCTGTCGTGCTTGTATTTGGACCAGGTTTAGCCCGAGGCTTTGCCTACGTAGGAGTATTGCGGGCGTTACATGAGGCGCGAATTCCAATTGCCGCCATATTAACGACTGAGCTGGGGAGCCTCATTGGGGCAATGTACGCGACTGATGCGGACATCAACCGCTTTGAATGGGCGCTTCAAGGGTTTAAAGAAGAAGTATTTTTAGAAAAAGGAAGTTTGATCAACCGCCTACTTGAAAAACCGAGTGATGGAAAAAAACTTTCTGAAGAATTAGAAAAAGTGCTCGGAAACAAGGATCTCTCTGGCATGAAAATTCCGCTCCAAGTGGGCTTGCAGTCAGAGTCGGCAAACGAACCCACGATTTTAAATCAGGGCAAAGTAGTTGCCGCAATACGGGCGGCGATGGCGGTACCCGGCTTTCTAACGGTTTCTGATTGGAATGGAACACCGGCCATGGCCGCAAATAGCAGCAGGCCTTACCTTGTTTCAGAGGCTCGGGCGTTAAATCTTGGACCCGTAATTGCAGTCAATGTACTTTCGACCCCAGATCAAAGTAAAAGTCGAGTAATCGAAGTCCAGATGAAGGCTGCGGAAAATTTAGGCGCAAATGATTTGCGCTCCGCAGATCTAGTCTTAAGGCCAGATATGAAAGGGATCGGATATTTAGATTTTGCGAAAAGAAATGACGCCGCTTTTCGGGGAAAAGCCAGTGTACAGAATAGAATAGGCGATATTAAAAAGCTTTTGGAGTCTCAGTGAACGACCCGTTTTTACCACAAACCGTAACTGGCCCAACGACGCAGGGTCCGGGAAAGCCAGGGAGTGGCGGCGAGCCCCCTCAACATAAAACCAGCTGGCTCCTTAAAGCGGTTTTTTTTCTCGGAGTGGGTGCGACCCTCGTTGGCGGCACTCTTGCTGTAATTGTAGTCTGGCGGTTTTCGGGCGGTCTGCCTAATATTATTACGGTCGAAGATTATCGTCCGTTGGGAGTCACGCGTATTTACGCAGGTCCCACTGCCTCGGAAGACGCGGTGATAGGCGAGTTTTATAAAGAACGCAGGTATCTGATTCCCTATGAAAAAATGCCGCAGTCTTTGGTGCGCGCATTTATTTCAGCCGAAGACGATAAATTTTTTGAGCATCCTGGAATCAATATTTCGAGTATTATTCGAGCGGGAATAGCGAACTTTAGAGCCGGGCACGTAGTTCAAGGCGGTAGCACAATTACTCAGCAGGTCGCCAAATCTCTTTTGCTAACACCAGAGCGAAGTATGGTTCGCAAGATAAAAGAAGTTATTCTTGCCAGCAGAATTGAACGGAATCTAACTAAGCCCCAAATTCTTTATCTTTATTTAAATCAAATTTATCTAGGCCATGGCTCTTACGGTGTTCAGGCGGCTGCTAAGACTTATTTTGATAAGGATGTTTCTCAGCTCACGGTCGCAGAAAGCGCCCTGCTCGCGGGATTGCCCCAGGCACCCGGAAAGTACAGTCCACTTCTTAATCCGAAAAAGGCTAAAGAGCGTCAACTCTACGTGCTCAAACGAATGTTCGAGAATAAATATATTACCGCACAAGAGATGAGTGATGCGGCTGCGCAACTTTTAAAAATCTACTCAGATCGCGATCTAAATGCGCAGTACGGAGCCTATTATGTTGAGCATTTGAGGCGTTATTTGACTGAAAAATACGGAGAAAAGGCTGTATACGAAGACGGTCTCTCTGTTTTTGTTCCATCGACGCGTCAGTTGATGGTTACGGCGCGAAAAAGTTTGGTCGAGGGTCTTTTGACTGTTGATAAAAGAGTGGGCTATCGGGGTCCTATTAAGACCTTACACAGCGAGACGGAAGTAGCGGAGACTCTTCGTGATATGCGCATAAAACTGATTGAGCGCAAGTTGCATCATCGAATATTAATGCCCGACGGCAGGGTCGATGTTAATGAAGCGCTTCAAAACTCCGGACTCTCCATGGACACTATGCTTTTGGTCCCAGGTGAAATCTATGACGCCGTCGTCACCCACGTAGATGATAAAAATAAAACAGCGAGCGTCTTAATTGGGGCCGTTAAGGCCGACCTAAGCATGGACACCCTTAAATGGGCCCGCACTCCGAAGGATGAAAAAGATCCGACAATTTTAAGTGAAGAGCCAAAGGTACCTTCCAAGGTTCTTAAAAAGTGGGATGTCATTAAAGTTCGAGTTGTTCAAATTGGCGGCGAAGGTGTGCAAGCTGCGCTCGAGCAGGATCCCCAACTTCAAGGCGCGCTTCTCTCAATGGAAACAAAAACAGGTTATGTTATAGCGATGGAGGGCGGATTCGATTATGATAAATCTGAGTTTAACCGGGCTATACAATCGCAGCGCCAGCCGGGGTCTTCGTTTAAACCTCTGATTTATTCTGCAGCGGTCGAAAAGGGGTTTACACCAGCGACGATCATTGTCGATTCGCCTATTGTCTATGAAGACACAGAATCCGGAAAATGGAAGCCAGACAATTTTGAATCTAAATTTTACGGAGACACTACCTTTAGACATGCCCTTATTAAGTCCAGAAATGTACCGACGATCAAGATCCTTCAAGCCATTCAGGTTCCATACGTTCTAAATTACGTAAAACGATTGGGACTCACAGGTCAATTTAGGGCAGATTTGTCGCTCTCGCTAGGTAGTGGTGGAATCTCGCTTTTAGAGCTCACCAAGTTTTACGCGTTGTTTCCAAGGCTTGGGCGAAAAATTAAACCTATATTTGTTACAAAGGTATTGGATCGGACTGGTGTACCTCTCGAGGAGGAAGCCATGCCCAATCCCGCTTCGTCCGCAATGGTGGCTGCGGTTCCAAGCCCACCACCTCTCCTTCAGGGCACGGCTCCAACACCCGAGGGTGAAATCCGCACAGTTGATGCTTTAGGTCAGCCTGTTCCGCTTCCCTCGTCAGTACCTGTAAATCCAAACTTAGCCGCAATTGGAATCCGTGGCGTTGTAAACGTAACTCTTCCGACTTACCCGTTAGCCGAAGACCCAGAGCAAGTGTTAGATCCTAACGTCGCTTACCTAATGACTCATCTCATGAAAGAAGTGATTACTTTTGGAACAGGGCATGCCGCAAAAAGTCTTGGGCGGATAGCCGCAGGAAAAACCGGAACTACAAACGACTCGGTAGACGCCTGGTTTATGGGTTTTACGCCACAGGTTGTTACGGGGGCGTGGGTAGGTTACGACAGTCAAAAAAGTATCGGCTCAAACGAAACCGGAGCCCGAGCGGCACTGCCCATTTGGCTAAACTTTATGCGCGAGGCGGTTAAGCCGTATCCCGAATCGGATTTTTTGAGTCCGCCCGGAGTGGTTTTTGCGAGCATCGACCCGACTACGGGCAAATTAGCGCCGCCCAACTCATCGGCTGCGATAAAAGAAGCGTTTTTAATGGGTACTGAGCCCCAAGCAAATTCAAATCAAGGTAAGCCGACACCGCAGAGTCAGAGTGAGTTCTTTAAAGAGGACACCGAGTAAAGCCGAAACGTCCACTGGGAGGAGTAAGATTCCCAGTGAGCGACATTCAGCTAAGAAATTCAGTCGGGTATTCAATCGGTCTGCACTTTCTTGCGGCACTGTTTTTCCTCGTTTTTCTTAAAATGAGTCCTGTAATGAATCCGAAAAAAACGACTTGGATTGAAGTAGAGACTTTTAAAAATGAAAAATTAAATGAGGCCGCGTTACGCCGGCGCCAAATGGTTCAAACCGAAACCGGACATTTGATGGAGAAAGCGAGACCCGACGCGTTTCTCGGAGAAAAAAATCAAGAGGTGGATCGCGAATTAGTAAGTCGCAATCGGTCTATCGAAATGGCCCGAGCAAATAAGTTGGAAGCTCGCACTAAAGAGAAATCTAAAGGTGCTCTCTCCGAACTAGGAATACCGGTTTTACCCAACTTTAAATCCCAACCGCTAGAACAGCCAAAAGACACTCCGCAGTGGGCAGACGCATCGACAACTCCACAGGATTTTGCTCGTGGCGTTAAGGAGGGAGATCGAACAACACTAAATACTAAGGAGTTTGTTTATTACGGCTACTATCAAAGGATTCGTGAAAGATTAGATCGAGCCTGGGTTCCCATTTTGAGAGAACGATTATTGAGGATTTATAAAACCGGACGAACGCTCGCTAGCGACATGGACCATTCTACCCGAGTGCTTGTAGTTCTTAACCTTCAGGGAGAAGTGGTTCG
>CAYJBA010000183.1:0-6052 GCA_964367865.1 uncultured Bacteriovoracaceae bacterium
ATGCCTGTTTACGAAGGGATGATCATCGGCGAGTGCAGTAAGGAGAACGATCTCAACGTAAATCCTTGCCGCGAGAAAAAGCTCACGAACATTCGAGCGGCGCATGCAGAACTTTTGGTTACGCTTTCTGGGATTCGTAAGATGTCGCTTGAGCAGTGCCTTGAGTGGATTGATGAGGATGAGTGGATTGAAGTAACGCCGAAGTCGATTCGTCTGAGAAAGAAAGTACTTCAGGAAAATTTGAGAAGCGTGAAGAGAAAAGATCGGATTGATTGATTTCCGGGCTGGTGCGCCTGCGCACGGCGGGATTTTCTAAGCGGTAAATCTACATTTTTGCCGGCGAGGGGTGGGGCAACGTGGAATGGCCGTACGCTTTGTGGAAATTAAATCGCCTGGAAAAAAAATTTGATTTTTATTTGACAGTTGTTTTTTAGAATTACACCAGTTTTTTTTAAATGCTTTCTAAAGTGGTTTTTCCCCGCTTAAACTTTTCATAGCGATTTAATGAGAACCTCTTTCGCATTTAAAAAAATATTTTTGTTTTTACTCGCTTCAGGTTAAACGCGTGCGTCTAATAGAGCGCAAATTTTGATGATATAGATCTCGCTGAGAATGAGGTCATAGTCATGATTCATGAAAAGATACATCAAAAAGCGCTTTTGGTTTCTCAGCGATTTAAAGCTTCAGAGATTGAGTTGCAAGAAGTCCTAAGAGAAGTAGATCACCACAATGTGTATTTGCATTATAAGCATTCTAGTCTATATCGGTACGCCGTTGACGCTTTGGGATTGTCTTCGGACGTTGCATACAATCATATTGCTGTAGTCAGAAAATCGATTGAAATTCCGGCACTTCGGGCAGCGATCAACCAGGGTGAGATTACAGTCTCTCAAGCCCGACATATAAGTTCGGCGCTGAATCAAGAAAATCAAAATGAATTACTTGGACTGGCCAAAAATAGCTCCAGAGAAGTTCTTAAAAAAGAGCTAGCCCGTATCGCTCCCGAAATGGCTGCACCATCCGAAAAAGCTCGCTACGTGAGCGAAGAGCGGATGGCACTTGAGATTAGGGTGTCGGAAACTTTGATGAAAAAGTTACGTCGAGCCCAAGATTTGGTTAGCCAAAGTGATCGCAAGTTTTCGAGTTTAGAGGAAACCCTCGAAGCGATGACAGAGACATTTCTAGAAAAAAAGGATCCACTAAGAAAAGCTCAAAGGGCACAAGCAAAGACCAGTGACGCAGCCGCTCCGAAAACCTGTACGGTACAGGTTGAAAAAGGGGGGAGGATGTCAATTCCTGCGGCCATAAGGCATCAAGTGCTTTTTCGAGATCAGGGACGGTGCACCGAGAATTCGCTGCAAGGGGAGCGATGCCCCGCTACGCGGTGGCTGCATTTTCATCATCTAATGCCAATCGCAGAGGGAGGTGGCAATACAGTGGAAAATTTAAAATTACTTTGTTCCGGACATCATCGGGGGTTTCATTGGAGGGTAGACAAGATAACGGTGTTGAAGAGGAAGTCAATTCTCAGATGATCTTGGAACAGTTTAATTGGATTGGGTTTAAATTCAGGCTCTTTAGGTTAACGCATCACATCTGATGCACATACTTAGCAAGACAGCATATTCGCAAGAAATTCATTTGAATCTAAAGAGAATCCAAACCCAGCGCAGGTACTAGGCTCTGAAAGTGAGTTTGAATGAGTTTGTCTGTATCGTTTCCTAATATACTTGTGTCATCTTTTTTGCATTCTTCGCTGAACCCGAATGCTTCAAGACTTTTCTTTTTTAGAAGATCACAAGTAGCAGTATCCACTTCTCGGGGAAAAATAGTTGAAAAAAATTCTTTGTATTGTTTGATCGACTCATCCATCTCTGGAGACGATAGCGCTTCCTCAACCTCTTTATCGTATTTACCTTTTTTAATCGGTAACTGCTTTTCGATATCCGCCATAAATGGTTCGCAATGATTCAAGAATTCTCTAAAATGTTGGTTGAAACGTCGATTTCCAAAACCTGTCATGAAATTATACCGTTGTGTTTGGGATAGGTTCCAAAATCTTGGATTTTTTCCAAGTCTTTTCATTAAAAAATGGGCGTTAATCACTGGATCGAGCAGCCCATCTAAATGTTCCATTCGGAGGTTGTCTCGGTAATGAAAATTTGGCACATTTTGATCCGTAGCCATTTCAGCTTCTATTGGTTTAAGCTCTTTTTTAAAGATACGGCCCATCTCGGCATGGACCACGTCAAGCGATTCGGACTGAAATCGCAATTTTTCAGGAAAATAACCCTCAGAAATCACCGTTCCATCTTGGTCGGTGCAGCTGTTAAAAAGACCATATAGAGCGAATTTAAAAGTTTTGTAATCAGGGTCCGAAATTAAATGATGGAGGAGCTTTCTGTAATTCAAATCTTCTAACAGCAGTGACAAATGGGTATTAGGTGCTACTTGAAATACACCTTTTGTAAATTCGGTTTCACCTATTCTTTCTGGAGTCCCAATTCTTACATCAATATACGTAGGATTTTCATGACCTGGGCTAGCAAGTTGTGACGCTGCCGTCTCTGTTTTTTGACTCCAGGCTAAAAGTGAAAAACGCTCAAGACCCTTGGTCTGGATCTGTAGATGTTTTTCAAATTTTAAATAGGCATTAGCTTCAGGTGATTCCCTATTAATATTCTGATGAATACTTTTATCGCCGTATTCAGTTAAACTCCCACTCGAATTATAAAATCCCGGCCACGTATCATAAGCCTCCCAAGTCGGACGGGGTGGACTCCCATGGCAATGAAGGCAACGGTTTGGATTGGGTTCAGAAATTTTAGCTTTATTGGTAGACGGTGCATTCCTACCAGGTAGCGAAATCTCCTTCATCACAAAAGACTCGTTTTTGACGTCGTATGAAATGACTTCAATTTTTTCGCAATCCGGATAGGCTCCATCCCTTTTTTGGCCGTTGCATCCGGTAAAGGCGATCAGTGTCTGTCCCGTTTTTCCAAATAAAATAGCTCTCGGGTTATCCTCTGACACCAAATCTTTTCGTAGGGACTCTGAGCGGTATCCTGCAGTCCAATATTTAGTGTGGACTTTGAGATGTGGTAAAAGATCTTCTACGGTTCGAATCGAGTTATGCTTGGCAAGGAGATCCTCAAGTTGGGCCAAGGTGATCTCATTAGGATCAGGCTTTAATGGTTTGATCCAACAAGGTTCATTGGCCGCAGCGATTCTAGAAGTCAACGTGATCAACAAAACCAAGGCAGATTCCGTACTGAAGAGTCTATACATTTGTTAATAATTACAAATTAAAGGCATTAAGCAAATTGTTCTCAATCCCACTCACGTCTTTCTAACACTTCACTCCCGGACAAACCCCGTCCGCAATTGTACTGACCTTCAAAGCAAATGCCCTTCGCAGACCCTAATCCTTCCGGATCACATTCTGCGCTTCCGGTCCCTTTTGCCCTTCGTAAATGTCGAACTCGACATCCTGGCCAGGCTGCAGAGTTTTATGTCCATCTGTGCGGATAGCCGTGTAATGCACGAAAATATCGGTGCCTTCTTTGCGTTCGATAAATCCAAATCCTTTGGTGTCGTTGAACCATTTTACTTTTCCAGCAGCCATTGTGGGTCGATCCTCCATGAGTCGAATGAGGTTAATAACTCAAACCTCATGGATTAATTTTGCGGGACATTTATGAAGCTGTCAAAGTGATGTCAATAATCAGACAAAGTAAGCGGAGGTCAAAATATTGACAGAACAGGCATCGGGCAACAGTCCCTGGCATCGGACAGTTGGCGGAGCCCGAACCAGATGCCTGGGACGGCTGCCCGATGCCTGTTGCCTGGTTTTTCAAAACCGTTCAGGCGCCGCAAAATCAAAAATAATCTCATCGCTTGCGGCATAGCCCAGCGTTTTTCTAATTTCACGTTGTTGCGCAACCGGGCTCTTTTCGAGCCGTTCTGCTTCGAATACAAGGCGCTCAAAGTCGTCCTCGAGCTTTACAATCTGCGCTTGTTTTGATTTTAAGAGACCGCTGAGCTGCGCCGCTTGAATCAAGCCTGGCGTACCAGTCAGCTTTTCTGGAATTCCGGTTAAAAAGATAAACCAAAGCGCAAAAACACCGATCCAAGCTCGCGAGGAGCGCGAGGGATCAAAGCGCGATCGGCGGAGAGAATAGACGGGTGATCTTCGCTTGTGCAGGATCATTTTCTAAATCTATCAAAAAGATCCTTACCTGTGAACTTCGCACTTGAGCCCAGCTGCTCTTCGATACGAAGGAGCTGGTTGTACTTAGCAATGCGATCGGTTCGGGAGGCCGATCCGGTCTTGATTTGCCCGCTATCAGTTCCGACAGCCAAGTCCGCGATAAAGGTATCCTCAGTTTCACCGCTGCGATGGGATACAACTGTAGAATAACCGGATTGGGCGGCGAGCCTCATGGTCTCGAGAGTTTCGGTCACGGTGCCAATCTGATTGAGCTTAATAAGAATTGAGTTTGCGGCTTTTTCTTCAATTCCCTTCTTAAGAAAAGTCATATTAGTGACAAACAGGTCATCTCCGACGAGTTGGCATTTTTGTCCAAGCTTTTGAGTAAGGCTCGCCCATCCGGCCCAATCGTGCTCGGCCAGACCGTCTTCGATCGATACGATCGGATAGGCATCCACCCAGTGAGAATACAGGTTGATCATATCGCGCGAACTCATGCGCTTGCCTTCAAATTGATAATTGCCTTTGCCATCACTAAACTCGCTTGCCGCGCAATCGAGAGCTAAAAGAATTTCTTTACCTGCCCGGTAACCTGCATCGCCAATAGCCTGCATAATAGCCTGCATTGCTTGTTCGTGAGGCTTATCTCCTTCGAAAACGGGCGCAAATCCACCTTCGTCGCCGACACTAGTCGATAGATTTTTTTCACTCAGGATTTTCTTTAAGCGATGAAAAATTTCGACACCCGCACGCAAGGACTCCGAAAAGGTTTTAAATCCGGCAGGAACAATCATGAAT
Organism: uncultured Bacteriovoracaceae bacterium; assembly: GCA_964367865.1. Classification (GTDB taxonomy): domain Bacteria; phylum Bdellovibrionota; class UBA1018; order UBA1018; family UBA1018; genus CAYJBA01. The sequence goes on from CAYJBA010000183.1 coordinate 5,009, forward strand.
TCCTGGAGAGCCAGGCCATTTTCTGCGTGCTTTCCGCCGTTTACGATATTCATGAGCGGAACCGGAAGTCTGACTCCCGAACTCTCAAAAGTTTTAGCTACTTGTTTGTAAACAGGTATCCCCTCTGCCATGGAGAGGGCTCGAAAATGCGCCATGCTGACGCCTAAAATCGCATTTGCACCTAGTTTAGATTTATTAGGAGTTCCATCCAGGTCTCGCAAGGCATCGTCGAGAAGGGATTGGAGAGGAAATTTTCGTCCCAAAAGTGCAGGAGCAATTTTTTCGCGAACATTGGCAACCGCTTTAAGCACTCCTTTTCCGAGATAACGATTTTTATCGCCATCGCGAAGTTCGAGGGCTTCTCCCTCGCCCGTCGAAGCCCCTGAAGGGACTAACGCCCGGCCGATTAGGTTTTCGCTCGATCTTTTAGGGTGTTCAAGCGAAACCTCGACCTCAACAGTTGGAAAACCTCGGGAGTCTAGGACTTCTCGGGCATGGATATTTCGGATATTGGTCATATTCCAGGCACTTTTTCATACCTGGAGCTTTTGTTCAAGCTAGAGAGAGAAAATTACTCAGGGCGCTGATGTTGGGCTTTAACCACGGTCTTGATATTTCCGCGCACGTTAAAATCACCGACCACTTCAATTTCCCAAGGATCTAAGATATTTTTTAAATCATCTAAGATGATATTTACAACGTCTTCATGAAAAACGCCGCGATCGCGAAACTGATTAATATAAAGCTTAAGACTTTTAAGTTCCAGGCACCACTCGCGAGGGACGTAGCGAATCTGAATCGTCGCAAAGTCCGGAAACCCTGAGGCCGGGCAAACACAGGTGAACTCAGGGCAAGTAAACTCGACATTATACCTTCGATTCTGAGTACGATTCTGAAAGCGCTCAAGCCTGGCTTCGCGAATGAGTTTGGCGCCATCGGGCCTTTGATTTGAAAGCGCAATCGAATCCGACTGAGTGAACTGCGAGTTTTCGGTGCTCATAGAAATGGGATTCTTAGCACGAAATTATATAAATTTAATTTAAA
>CAYJBA010000184.1:0-5990 GCA_964367865.1 uncultured Bacteriovoracaceae bacterium
GTTTCGATCGATGTTTGTGCTACCGGATGTTGAGGGGGTTTACGTTAATTCGCACGGCCTTACAGACGAGGGACGTACCTTTGCACGGGCTTTGATCCGGCACCGCGCGTGGATCGACTTATCTCATGCTTCAGATAAATCTCAAATTGAACTGAGCGAGATGATGACTAAAGCTGGGCAACCGCTGTTGTACACTCACACCGTTCTCAGAAAGTACCATAAGGCCGAACGAGGGATTTCTGAAGCGCAACTGCATCTCGTCGCGAAAACCGATGGCCTCATAGGCCTCATGCCGAGTGAGCAAATGTTAGAAGGAACTCCCGGTGATCTCTGCCAAGCGGGAGCAGCAAAACTTGCCACGCAGTATAAAGAGGTTTCTGAAATCCTACCCCCTGACTCTATAGCTTTAGGATCTGACTACAATGGTGGATTGCCGAGACTTGCGCCTTGGGCCCTGCAGTGCAAGCCCGAAAGTCCGGTCGAACGAGACGGACTCACAACAATTGCACAAGTTCCATACCTCTGGAAATCGCTCATGCGACTGGGAGCAAGCGTCCCACATCCACTTTCGAAAACTATTGATCATTTTTTAGAAGCATGGAGGCGTGTTGAAACCAATAATTAATTTAATACATTGCTCGAGTTACAAGTTCCTGAGCTTTTTCTGTCATTATTTTAAATTCTGGATCTGATTCGGACAATTGCCCCAATGCGATTGGTCCTAGAATTTTTTGGGTGATATAAGTTTCAGCGATCCGTCCATCGCTTGTATCTCTTTTATTTACCCAGTCAAATGCCTCTTTGCCGCCGTTCGTCAGTGCATAAAGATTTGCATAAATTTGAGCCAACCCTCTTTTTACAAAGCCCAAGCCTCTAATTGTTTCGTCGATTTTTGGTTGAATTTGGCCCTCGATAATTACTCTTCCAAAGGTCGGGGATTCAACGAGTCGCATCGCTACTGCTCGTTCCAAGATCCCCCTAGCTTGTATTAATTTTAGCGTCTGAGGAGACTCGCCTTCTACAATCATCGGGCGAGCTAATTGATCAATAGCCTGATCAAGGACCGCCCTATGTTTTCCGCCAAAGATCAAGTCGATGTTGGTACGATTGGTTAATTTCTTTTCAAGGCCGGGGCCTAAATTAGCCTTTCCTATCCTTTCTGAAATCCCAGACAGAAGTTGAGACAGCACGATTTGATCGAGTACTCCATTTTTCTTCAGTAGATCAAAAAGCCTGATTTTGGCGATTTTTGGATCTATCTTGGAGCTTCTTGCATCCCGACCGGCGATCGTGTTCATATCTTTAAAAAATTCTTTAAACGTCTGATCAATCGAATCAGCCGCATGTTTAGGGTCATAGTCAATCGTCTTGCTTGCAATTTTAATGATGTCCCCTAACATCGCATCACTATGTGGGGCTCCCGGCCGCGTATCAGATAAGCGCTCAGATAGGCAGGGAATCGCTTCCAAAATAATTTTTCGGGCACGTAAAGCTTCAGCGCTTTCATCAGAAGATTCATTTCTAAATACAAAATCCGCTCGATTTGTAACAAGCGCCAGAGCTTTCTTTTCTAATGTTTTTGCACACCGTTCCATATCATCTACTAGACCATTGAAATTAATTTCATTTCTATTTTTTGAATTAAAAACGCAATCCTCGAAATTCCACTTTACGATTTTAGCGCGCATTTCCTCTGGCTTGTAATGCTCAGGACCTAATGCATCCAAAAGCCCTGTTTCTAATCGGGCTGAAGCGATCGTAATTGCCGCCTCCTTTAAATATCTCATCACACACAATTTGAGAGAAATTTCGTAAGTATTTGAGGGCGCCACTTTCTCAATACACTGAGAGTAATCGGATTCGACTTTAACTAACCCTCCTTGGATTTTTTTAGAATCCTGAATGTCGTTTTTTTGGCTCTCTCGAACCAAAGTCGAGGCGACCTTATAGTAAATTTTCTTTCTAAGTTCGACTTCGCAGCGATCGGTCGCAGCATCGCGGTCCTTTTCATGGCTCACGTCAGCGGGCAAGCCACTCGGTCGGAGTAAACATGCCTGAAATGAATCGCCCAATGTTTTACGCATCTCAGTAAATCCATCCCATTTCGAAAAAAAGAGGGGGTCAACCGTTGCAATTTCTGATTTCATGCGCTCTTCGGCCACTGCAGTCGACATCACGGCGACGGATTCTCTGAGGCAAATATTTCTGGCCACTTCGTGGGCAGTATCTAGCATGCAGGATCTAAGTTTTGTTACACCCTTTTCTAAGGCTCGTTTGCGAGCAGCTTTAAAAAGCTCGATTTGCTCCTGGGTAGCCTGAGGCGGAATTTTAATTCGATTTTGTGCTGCCTGGTCAAAATAGATCGGCACGACATTGCGAGTGGTCCGACTAAAAGCAGGGTCGGTGCACGCAGAAACATCGACTAATCCATCCAACCGGATATTTTTTTCTCTCGCCGCCTTTACACATTTTCGAAAAGCATCGACAATGGGCTCGGCCATTTTTCTACGAGAAGCGTCGTCTAAATAGGTCTCTTGAACTGCTGGGTGGCCTAAAATTCTCTCACGTGCGGCAATTTCGGCGGTGTTTACAGTAAGGTCATCTAGGCACGGAAATACTTCGGGCGTTGTTTTTGCCCTTTTTAAACAAATCTGAAGCGGACCGCTGACGGAGTTCCAAACTTTTTCAGTGGAGCCGGATGAAAGTTTGACTTCGCCCATGAGTTTGTTTTTTACTGTTTCGTGGGCAAGACTTACGATTGCACGATCTCGCCCTTCAAGGACGCACATTTTCGAAGCGTTACTCAATTGCTTTTGACTATCTCGTAAACAGGAATCGATCTTGGATCGCGAAGCTCCTCTTCGCTCTTGAGCCTGAGTCTCGTTAAGCCCTCTTAGCTTTGTCAAAATATTGTAATCTACAACAGCCATTCCCACATTTGGAACAACTGAAGCTTGAAATGCACTGAAGCATGCTTCTAAATGTTCTTTATGGGGAGCTTGGTCGACGCACTGAAAAAAAGGTGCAGTGATTTTAGAAACCCACATATTTCGAAGAAGTGAGTCCTCTAGCCCTTCGACAGCAAGGACTCTTTCTAAAATAATATTTGAATATTCTTTAATTACTTTTCTAATCTGACCTAGATTTTTTTCTCTCGAGGCAAATATTCCCATTCCATCGGCCAACTTTCGGGATGCTTCGTCGATCAGCTGGGACTGTTCTTTTTTATTTGGAAAATACTTATCAACTGTTTCTTTTAGGTCCGATTTTTTATCGTTGAGGGCGTCATTTGCTAGTTGAGAAAGATCTTCAGCGCTGAACTGAGCCGAGATCAACCAGAGGCCTAGCCCAGTTTTTGTTTTGTTATACCAAAGCGCAAAATCCTTCTGATCTGAAATTGGATAAGGGACGGGTTCAATGAGTCGAAGGGTTTCGACTGAAGCGCGGTCTTGATTTGAAATAGGCGCACTGACCTGCGCAAAAGCGAGCCCCAAGCAAAGCAGATTAAGAAAAAAGCCAGAGAAAATCAGAATGATAAAACCGGTTTTTTTCATATTAAATTTAGGTTGCCTTCGGAGATAAATAAAGCAAGGCCTGGGCCAGACTTTTATCCATAGTTTCAGGCATTTATAGAGGATTTTACCGAACTTTTCGTCTAAACTTTCGACAGCTGTAAAGACGCTCTGCAGAAAGGTCGTCACCTCCTTTTGGTAGCAACAGCGAGTCACTGTCTGTGCTTTGATTAGCAGAGCCCATTCTAGTCGAAACAACTTTGTGCATCGCTATATTGGTAATAAAGTTCAAAATTCACTCAAATTGAGGCTCATGAAAAATCTTAGAATAATGATCCTGTTTATGACGCTACTTCCGTCAGTGATTCTTGCCAGTCTGTCATCCACGCCCGGTCATGCTTCGACAAGAATAAAAGTGGGTAAAATAAAAAAAGAGATATTTGCTCAACTTGATTTTACAAACAGGTTAATCAAACCTGCAAACATTAATGAGGTGTTTTCTACTTCAAAAATACTACAAGCCACTGTCAGGATTCCAGACCCACTTGCGGTAACTTTGATGCCTAAAACGAATGACTTGAAAAACATTATTCAGGTCCACTTCGCTATTACAGGGATTATTATTGGCCCTTCTGTTCTATTGAATCGTGATGCGAATAACAAAGATCCCAAGCGTAATATTTTAAATGAGTCGGCGTTTTTTTTGGAAGCTTCCACATCGCCGGAAGAATTATTGATTTCTCTACAGGATCTGCCCGCTACCTCTGAGAATATTTTTCTCTACAGGCTAAATGAAGATGATGAAACTGGCAGTACTTTTTATCGACAATTACATAATTCATTACCGCTTTCTGCCCATTATCCCAAAGACCTCCTGATTCAAACCCCCACCTAGGCGGTCTCACGTCGACTCCATTACGCGTCGGATGCCAGCTGACCCTTGCCTTCTCTTTCTAAAACGAATCCTCACATAATCCTCAATTTGCCGTCTCGCCGCTTTAAACGCATCTCTGATCGCAACATGAGCATCCTCATGCGCCTGATTGAGCGAAGGATCACTTCCCACCACAATTTCTCGTCCAGGTAACGTAAGGTCTATTCTCACGTGAAAAAGATTTCCCTGTTGATGACGACGAGTCGTTGGTTCAATGACAACATTCATTGAAGTGATTCGCGGACAAAATGTTTCAAGTTTTAGGGCTTTTTTCTCGATCTCGAAAGCTAAAGCATTCGAATGTGCCATATGTCGAAACGAAATCTGTAAAGGCATCTGCATAGGGTCCGCCTTTCTTAATTAATGGACGAGAGGGGTGGGGTCTTAAGCCCCACCTCCCTTATCTTTCCCATTCCGTACGTTCGGATTTCCCGAGTACGGTTAGAGGAGTTGGTATTTAAGATAGCCCCTTTCTAGGCACCGCCGCCACTTAAGCCGCTTTCAGCATGCATGGAAACTCTGCCTAGTTTGTAACTACCTTTAGTGCAATTTTTTAAATAAAGCACCACCACTCAAACCGGCCAAATAGCCGATTTTACTTCTGAGGTCCTCGTCCTTCTCGAACTTAACCGACCTCATTCGCCCCGCTGAAAAATATTTTTTGATTTTGCCGGCCGTTACCCCGGTTTATTCAAAAAATTTTATCTGATAAAAAAAGCCATCAGAAAATTCCCCAGTGGTTCCGAGCTTTCAGCTCTCACTCTCTCTGTACATGTTGCCTTTTTCGCTAAATTCGGACGAGTGAGCTGCAAATATCCGGTGCTTCGCTCTCTCCACTTGCCTTCGCTTGACTTGAATAAGCTCGGCGTCCAAATTTAACTACTTCAAAGCTCACCCTGTATTTCTACATGGCTACAACCTGCACAGTTACTCACCTTCTAGAACGTATTACTCTTGTGATGCTATTAGACATCGCAAAAGCTAGAAAGCTTATACAGCCGGCGTTTAACTCCCATGTCACCACTTGAGTTATCGACCATCGCTAAAGCAGCAACCGGATGATTCTGCTTTTGAGACTTTCACTCAATCAGAGTGTTAGCCTAGCTTCGCTACTTTCAAGTTACAGTAATTGCTTTGTGCATAAGCGGTGCCAACTCAATTACAGACCTATTATGCTTAGCCGATCCGTTTTTTTAGATTCAAGGAGCTGATCTGTCACAGAGGCGTGACAAAATCGCTCAGTCCTTCATTTTTCAAGCCAGCGAAGTATAAACGACTGAAGTTTTAGATCCGAACCTTGAGCAAATTCTCGAGGGATATCCCTATAGATTTTTCGACGCACCGGAGCTGAGAATGACGAGCGGAGCAAACCTAAAAAGTGCGGCTCAGCCACCACTACGAGATCGTGAAACCTTTGTTCCGACGAAGCCAGGTTAATAGTTTCAGCAACCTTTTTTGCAAAAGTCGCGGCAGTTTTTTCGTGCCGCGTAAATCTTCGATCCAATGCGTGCCTAATTACCCCCCCACGATTACTACTCATCCCA
>CAYJBA010000185.1:0-5988 GCA_964367865.1 uncultured Bacteriovoracaceae bacterium
TCTTAAATGGGTTATTGAATAAATCCGAGCGGGACTAAAACTGAAGCGCGTATCCGAATCGAACGCGTTCTTGCCCGGAGCTCTGAGAAAGCTGTCCGCCGTCAACGGGGCGAATGGTTTCGACCGTGCATTGTAGATGAGGAGCTAATTCTTTTGAGAGTGAAGCCGATACGGTGCTAGAAGTACTTCCGTACTCAAGACCAGGCGTAAGGCGAATGGAATTAATAGATTTGCTAACTGAAAAACGGTAGCGCTCATCTCGCGCGGCGAGATCAAGAGCGAGAGGCTGCACAGGGTTAGTTAATGACGAAGGAGATCCTGCTTGAACATGAATAGCAGAATCTACGACTGGCGAACGTAAAAAAACTTTCGCTTTCTTTTCATTAATCACGCTTTCTGCATGAAGATCCACTTCGCTGGCGAGGTTTAAATCAGCCATAATTGGCTTTCCGCCGTAAGCCGAAGCAACGGTTGCAGCCACTAAGATGGGAATCGTTAAAAATTTGAGTGATTCATCTCGTTTCACTTGAGACTTAAAGCGACCCACGTATTCAGTTCTCTGAAACGATCTCACTTCGCCAAATACGCTACGGGAGAATTCATTTTTTTGTCCGTTCGCAATGTATTGCGAAGTTAAATCCGTTATCGAATAGCGGTCTTTAAATTCAAAATCTCGAACCATGTCATCGTAAGATTGGCGCATCGCTTGGGCACGCATGTCGGTGATCAAATCGACTTCGGATTCTTTCTGACAGTCCTTTTTTAAATTGCTGAGAAAAGTTTCATTTTCAGTAGTAAAATCTGAGGACTTCATCCACGTCGGGCGAAGACTAGCCTGCGAGACTGCGCTCAAAAAAAGGAGCGACACGATCCAGATATTTTTTCTCTGCTTAGTTCTCATACGTCTCTTTGTTGCCATACCCCAAATCCCCTAAGCTATTTCTAGCAAGGAGTGTACTCGATTATAGTGGCATAAATCCATTAAGATTCGATACCTTAGGCACTCTATACCAATATTGACGCATATTGTCACTATAGATATTAGGCAGTCGTCTAAAAGAAATACAGAGCTGCGAGCTCCTGTAAAGAACTATTAATAATATTTATGTAATAAAACAAAATGACTAGAGGCCAAGTACGATGAACGCAAGCCAAAGAACAAAACCTGAAATAATCGGGATCGTGAAATTATCATCTACATCCATCGGTACATGTTCAGCTAATCCGCCCGCTAATCCACCTACAAGCATCAGCGGTAATATCGTATCGTCAGGAATGGATTGAATCTTCAAAAACACCACAGTGACTACCATGCAGGTTAGGATCCCTGCGAGAGTTCCGATGACTGATTTTCCATTCTTTAAGCGAACACTCCGACTGCCATAGAGGATGCCGAAAAGCGACGCGATTGGGTCGCCCAGAGCTAGATACAAGGTTGCCAAAATCGCAACGGGTTTAGGAAAAATCGCCACAGCTAAAATAGTCGCGGAAAGATAATGAGGTATCGCACTCATACGCGAAACCTCGTTCGTGCGCATGATCGGGCCCCAAATTCTCAAGATGAGTTCATTTACGGCAGGAGTCTTAAGCCGGGCTGCCTCAAGCATCAATACAACAGCGAGAATAAACCCCAAGATCAAGACGCCCGTGGTTCGAGAAATTCCCGAAAGATAAACAAATGCGATAAGTAGACCCATCGTCATATGCCAAGCTTTTCGAAAGAGGTGGAGATCTGTCCTCATGTGTAAGCGCATAGGCATCGCGGCCGCGCTGAACAAACTGACCTTTGGCATCCACTGCTTTTTAAAAGGATATCTATTCAAAATGAACCCCTATTATTGGATTAGAGAGCAACCTCAATGCCAAATCGGCAGAAAACGCACTGCGGCTTACTGTTTTTTTTTCGTTATTTTTCTGTTTGATTTCAAGTAATTAGAGCTCGGTTTTATAGTGCGATACGTCAACTCGGGTCGGCCATTCAAGCCCAAATGCAAATTAGAGAATCGGATTACGCATGACACCCGGCAAACTGCGTAATATTATTCGCGGATGGCAGGGGAAATGACGCACCGAGCGTCTGGGTTTCGCCTTGACACTCCTTCCATACAATTCGATCCTATTAGATGTAGCTTCAGCCTCGCGCAGGAAGCACGAGAGGATCTTTAAAAGGAGCCCCATGGAAGGGAGAGGAAGTCCATTTAGCGCTGTCCCTGATTCTGAAAACGATGAAGAATCATCGTTTTCAGGACCCACCACCGGAAGCATTCCCTTACCTACAATTGTCCACGCTCACGAAGACCCTCCTCACTCGCCAAACTACAACGGTGAAGATCGCAACCCTTTTGAGCACCTTCCCCCAGTCGTAAATTCTCGAATCAAACAGATTTGGGCAATCGGCGGTGGAAAGGGAGGCGTAGGAAAAAGTCTCATTGCTTCAAGCCTCGCTGTCTCACTCGCTCGACAAGGAAATCGGGTCACGGCCATTGATATGGATCTTGGCGGTGCGAATTTGCATACAACTCTGGGTGTTGAGCTTCCAAAACAAACTCTCAGCGATTTTTTCAATCAAAGCGACTCGTCACTCGAAAACTTTTTGATTCCCACAGGCATTCCCTACCTACAGCTCATCAGCGGAGCGCAGGATTCGGTTAGTATCGCAAACATTCAATTTGATCAAAAGGTCCAGCTTCTCCAGAAAATTCGAGAGCTCAATACGGACTATATCGTAATAGATCTGGGCGCGGGCACTGGTTTTAACACAATCGATTTCTTTTTGTATGCGGACATCGGGCTCGTGACAGTCCTCCCTGAGCCTACTTCGATTGAAAATGCTTACCGTTTTATTAAAAGTGCATATTACAGAAGACTTTTACATTCGAAAAATCTGAAAGATATTCGCCCACTCATCCATTCTGCAATGGACTCAAGAAATGCGATGAATCTCAAGAGCCCGTCTGATTTATTTCGAGAAGTAAACAGAGCACACCCGGAGCTCGGAACCGCACTCAAACGCGAGATTGAACTTTTTCGTCCGAAACTTGTTGTCAACCAGGCACGGACTCAAAGCGATGTAGATATTGGAATGTCGATCAAAACCATTTGTAAAAAATATTTCGGTATCGATATGGAATACATTGGGTTTCTCGATTACGACAGCGCCGTGTGGCAGGCTGTTCGAAGAAAACGCCCGTTCATGCTTGAATTTCCAAATTCAAAACTCGTATCCAACATCGAGCGCATGGTGACCTATCTGACCAAGCGTTGTGGCAACTATAAGAATGAACTCATTTAGCATTGCACACAGCACGTATTATGACGTGTTGGATATCAAACCTGACGCCACAGTTCAGGAAGTACGAGATGCCTATCTTCGGGCTAAGTCAGCCTACACTCGCGACAGCGTAGCTCTATATTCTTTAATTGGGCCCGAGGAGCGCGAAGAGGCGATTCGCAATATTGAAGAAGCGTACATTGTACTTTCGGATACTGAACGCCGAAGGGACTATGATAAAAATCACGGCTTACTCAGTATAGAAGAGGCGTTTTTTAGGGTTGATCCCAAGAGCCTGAAAAAACCTCTTCCTGGCCATCCTAATCCCAAAGTGGTCTCTATCGATCGCGTGCCGCCCATGGAAGGCGGACCCATGGAAGATATGCTTGTCCCCCCAAGCACAGACTTTACTAGGAGAGCGGATGACCCAAAACTCTTTAAGCGCCCGGGCGATTTACCGACACCTCAAATGCCGATATTACCGGAAACCGAGATTTCAAAAACTACTTCTCTAAAATCGTCTCAAGCGGCTCCGCGGGCGCAATCCCCCGGCCCCGCTTTTGACCTTTCTGGTGAACGGGACTGGCACGGAACAACATTACGCAGAGTTCGAGAGGCGCTAAAGATTACGGTAGATGAAATTGCTGTGAGCACTAAAATTAGTAAGTCTTACATTCACGCTATCGAAGATGAGAGTTTTTCAAAACTTCCTGCGGGAGTATACGTACGTGGATTTTTAACTCAAATTTGTAGAATGCTTAAACTTCCGATTGACCGAGTAACTAATTCCTACATGGTTCGTTACTATCAATCCCGGCCCGATCAGGCTCGCTAATGACTCCTCAACTTTCGTGCTGGAGGTGGAAAATGGATTCGCCACCTGACCGCGCTGACTTGACCATTTTAAAAGCTATAGAAACAGGAAAAGGTCGCTGGGAATCGGGAAAACCTATCTCCTGCTCTAGATCACAACTCAAACGCCTCATCGAAGATGGCCACGTCACTTCAGACGGTAAGCAAATCAAAGCGAATGCAAAAATTCGCACGGGCAGCGAAATTATAATTCTGTTTCCAGCTCCGGTAAAAATGGATCTTTTGCCAGAAGATATTCCACTGGAGTTCTTGTTTCAGGACGAACACCTATTAGTGGTAAATAAACCACCCGGCTTAACAGTTCATCCCTCTTCTACACAAAAAGAGGGAACACTCGTCCACGCACTCCTCCACCACGTAAAAAATCTCAGTGGAATCGGCGGAGTATTACGCCCGGGAATCGTACATCGATTGGACAAAGACACGAGCGGAGTTCTTGTTGTTTCAAAGACAGACCAGGCCCATCGCGCCTTGGTCGAGTCGTTTTCTCGACACGATATTGAGCGAGTCTATTGGGCTCTATGTTACGGTTCTCCCAAAGTCACAGGTTCGCTTCCACTTAAAGTAGAATCCTATCTGGGCAGAAACCCAAAAGACCGAAAAAAGATGACCTCACTCAAAACGGGTGGGCGCAAAGCAGTTACTTATTTAAAAAAGCTAGAAACGTATTCTAAAAGCGAAACTGCTGCCCCATTTGCCAGCCTCGTTGAACTACGACTCGAAACCGGACGCACTCACCAAATCCGAGTTCATCTCACCGGCCTGGGGCACTCTCTCATTGGAGACACCGTCTACGGAGCGGTGACTGAGAAGCAACCTAAATGGATGGCACTTCCACCCCTGATCAAAGAAGCCGCGCAAAAACTTAAGGGACAGGCTCTTCACGCGCGAGTTCTAGGCTTTAAACATCCCATCACCGGAAAGCAGCTCCACTTCGAAAGTTCTCCACCTGAGCACTTTAATTACTTATTAGAAGCACTCAGAAAATATTCTAAGGTGACTACGGATGCCGGTAACAAGTAATCTCTTACTTAAAATTCGAGGTTTAACTCATAGCTTCGGCGATCGAAATGAACCCGTTCCCACTCTATTTAAATCTCAATGGGACCAATCTGGGCACCTATGGAAGCAAACTCACGGCACTGAAATGGTTTTGGTTACAATTCCAAAACAAGTCTGTGGCGAGGTAGATATTTTGTATACTCGCAGCAAAGGTCTCCCTATCGCCGTGGTAACGGCGGATTGCGTGCCCATTATTTTGGCAAAGAAAGACGGTAAAGCCGCAGCGGTTATCCACGCAGGCTGGAGAGGAACACAGGCGGGCATCGTAAATGTAATCTGGTCAAAACTCAGCGCGGAAGGTGAAAATCCAGGGCAATGGGTAGCGGCCGTAGGTCCCGCAATTGGTCCTTGTTGCTATGAAGTCAGCGAGGACCTCGCTCAACAATTTGAAAGTAAATTTGGAATGCTAGGAAATCAAGTAGCAGTCCCCACTCACCGGCGCCTGGACCTGCCAGCGATCAATACCGAAATACTAAAGGGAATAGGATTTGCCGATGTTGATTTGATTCGTGCTTGTACTCGTTGCTCGAGAGCGGCCGAAGATCCCACGTTTAATAGCTACCGACGCGATGGTGCTGGTACCCGGCAGTACTCAGTCGCACTCCTGAAGTGAGTGCGGTTCCTATCTGAGATCTAAATCTGAAAAACGAAGAAGCCCAAAGGCATTGACTTTAAATCCCAAAACTCGGTTGGATACAGCGTTGGCTTGCACGTAATGATAAAGGGGAACAACGACCGCCTGGTCAAACACCGCTATTTTTTGGGCACGACGGATCAAGTCT
>CAYJBA010000186.1:0-5965 GCA_964367865.1 uncultured Bacteriovoracaceae bacterium
GAGCCTGACTCATCAAACGAGCTTGAAGGCCCATGTGCGAATCGCCCATTTCGCCTTCGATTTCAGCGCGTGGAACAAGAGCTGCGACTGAGTCGATGACGAGAAGGTCGATTCCACCGGAGCGAACGAGCATATCGGCGATTTCAAGCGCCTGCTCGCCGGTGTCCGGCTGAGAGATCAGAAGATCATCGGTGCGAACGCCCAATTTGCGGGCGTAGGTAACGTCGAGCGCGTGCTCGGCATCGATAAACGCTGCGACTCCACCTTGTTTTTGCACCTCGGCAATCGCATGAAGAGTGAGTGTCGTTTTCCCTGAAGCTTCAGGCCCGTAGATTTCGCAGACTCTTCCGCGAGGAAGACCGCCGATTCCAAGAGCGATGTCGAGGCTTAATGAGCCTGTCGGCACCGCTGGAACTTCGTTTGCGCTCAGAGGCTCGTTGATTCCGAGTCTCATGATTGAGCCTTTTCCAAATTGTTTTTCAATTGCTTGAACTGCCATTTCAATGGCTTTGTTCTTTTGTGTGTGACCTGATTCAATCCCGTTTCGTCGATCCATCATTTCCATATTTATTTTCTCCTTCGGAGCTCGATTTGTGCACCGAGCGTACCACAGAAAAGAGAGTTGCCAAGGGAGATGCTCAAGTTTTTAAGAAGACGTAAAGCTATGCGTTAAGAGTGCGGGATGATTGGGGGAAGGAAGTGGAAACGGGGAGAGGAGGAAAGTTAAAGGAAGCTATTTTGAAAATGAGATTCAGACCAGTGGTGGGACTGGGTGTCCAGATTTAATACTCAAATTAATTCTGGCAATCCGGCAGAGCGGGCAAACTGCAAGAAACTGGGTCTGGGATCAGGTTCTGGGTCAGGGGACCCTGCTTAGTTTATAGAGGCAGGCTCCGAGATGGTCTGACTTTTCAAGCAGGTCCAAGTGTCGAATCATGTGAAGGACCGCTTGCGACTCGTGGTAGGAGCCCACAGAAAAAGATCGGATGAAATTTTATCGCATAGCACTCGGCTCTCTGCGAGAGATTCAGGCTATCATCAGCCTCGAGCAACTAACTCATCTTGAACCGGGAGCTGATCGTCTCGGTGCTTCTCTTTACAAGCTTACCCATTCTTAAACTGGTTGCCGGTCCCGGGGACAGCTGCCCGATGCCGGTTGCCTGAACTAACTCAGAACCCCAAAAGATTGCAGGACCAAAATAACTGCAAGCGCCTGAATCCCTGCCAAAATATCGTCTGCAATGACCCCGAAACCACCCACCCATTTTGACCGACCACTGACCCTCTTGGACCAGCGGTCCACTTGTCTTACCGGCGGTATTTTAACCACATCAAAAATTCGAAATAAGATAAATGCGACAGCGAGCGCCTTATAATTTTGTCCTGCAGTCCACGCCGAAATTCCAAATCCAATCACTTCGTCAATCACGATCGATTGATTATCTGCCTTTCCAAATTTTTGAACGATGACTTTAGATGCCCAAGTTCCTACAATCGTGACCAAAATCCAAAAAGCAAGCTTGAGAGTCCAATCCCAATGATTGGTCAAACACGAAATGGGTATTGCAACTAAGGTTCCCCAGGTCCCAGGAGCGAGAGGCAATAACCCTGCCCCCCCCGCCGTTCCGATCAGCACTGCAAAAAAAATGGAGAGAGATTTTATTTTTTTGAGGGGAATACTCAAACGGCACCACCTATCGTGGTTTCTTGCCATAGGCGCCCCATTTCTGTCGGAAGATCAGAAGGGCGCCCCCGCTCGTTGAGCAAGGTTGCTCGGACTTTAGCGCGAAAAACCGCTTGTTCGCCGCGCGAGATCACTTGGTCGAAAATAAAGCTAGCGCGACCATGTTCGACGACCATTGTTTTGATATTGAGCGTTTCGGAGATGTAAGTGGGTCGCAAAAAATGGGCTTCGATCCCTACGACGACGGGCCAGCGTTTCCAGGTTTCAAAAACAGAAAGCGTGATCCCTTCTTGCTCGAGCATCTTCCATCTAGCGTGCTCGAGATAACTAAAATACATCGCGTGATTGACGTGGCCTAAACTGTCCAGTTCGTATCCCCTTACCTCTATTGTGCAGTGGTAAATTTTTGATGCCATTTCTAAGGAACGTACTCAAATGTTTAACGCGTAGCAAGGTCTTTAAAGAGATATTAATATTTCCCTAATTGAGCATTGAAGGTGCACGTCATTTGGGGATACATTGCAAATGCAATGGGCATTCGAAGCATGGGAACAATTCTGCGTTCAAAATACGAATTTGGTTGGGACGTTCTAGAAGGAATTATCCGTGGAAAGTCCTCAATCGATTCGCCAGCGGGATTTAGCATCCGTTCGGCAGATGAGGCGGATCGCTTTATTCAAGGGTATGGGTATGATCTCGAAAATCCGATTGAAAAAGCAGAGATCCTTGGCAACCTCCACGAGGCTATAGGCTTTGTCAGAAAACATTTTATGCAGCCGGAAAATCCGGATGGCCTCAAAATAGAAATACCGCGTAAAATTTTAGAGCTCACTGACCTTCGCGATCTAATCCTGATGGCTAGTATGTATTTTCCGGGCCAAAATGACGATACACAAGGACAGCTTCTTAAAAACTGGTCGTGTAGCCTGCTAAAGGTAATGCATACGATAGCTCACGTGGATAAAGATTTGAGAGCGCCCCACTTTGCCGATATTCAAAGACAAATTTTTGATCGCTTTTATAAGCTTGTTCATCGTGATTCAGACGGCAAATTATTTATGGGCGAAAAGGATGACGATCTTCAACGCGTGGATCTCATAGCGTTTGAAACCAAGCCTAAAAAATCGCGAGCTTCGATTATTTTGAAACTGCTACACAAACCCGAAAATGTCGCAGAAGATATTTTTGATCGCGTAGGAATCAGGTTTGTGACTCCCACCCCGCTGGGTGCATTGCGAGTTACCAAGTATTTGCGCGACAAAATGATCGTCCTTCCACCCAATATTAAGCCGAGTCGGTCGCGAAATACTTTAGTAGATCTCGATGATTTCAAGATGAAGGCGACGGATTTTTTATCGAAAGTCGATCGCGGTGAGCTCGATGAGGCGGGACTCATAGAGTTACTTGAACGCGCGGCACATCCGCCTGCCGTTAATCCTGAAAATCCTCATTCGAGCGAATTTTATCGCGCCATTCAGTTTACCTGCCGTCAGTTGATTAAGCTTCGTAACCCATTGTACGAAGATCTCAAGGAGCTCAAAGGTCTGGCCAAGACTAAAACTCTTGACGGAGAAATCATGAAACCGATTGAGCGAATTGATCTGAAGCACATACAGCGCGAAGTGAGATTTTTCTATCCGTTCGAAGTGCAGATCGTCGACCAAAAAAGTTCTGAAGAAAACGAAAAAGGTCGAAGTGCGCATAGTGAGTATAAACGCTCGCAGGTTCAAACAGCTATGCACCGAGTGATGGGAAACTTGATGAATGCCGCTCGATAGCGATGTGGTTCTCCTAGGTACTGGCGCGGCGCCGCTTGTGGCGGCAAGTCAGCTCCTTTCTGCCGGAAAATCTGTTTTACTTCTCAATCCCGATTTTGATTTTTTTTTGGAAGATTCTGAACTTCCATTAGATCCGTTGCTCCCTGGTGTCGGGGGTCGAATTGATCGCGATCGCTTTTTTTCTAATACACCTGAGCGCGTCGTTGAAGTGCTACGACCCCATTTTCCCGGCGCGGTTGAGTTTAAAGCGGGAGGCGGAAAGTCCGGCTTTCATGATACGCAAGCGCCCCACGTTCGCGCAAGGGGCCGGCTTTGGGTAGCGCCAGCTGGAAAGCCAGAAGCTTGGGATGCTTTTGAAAATCTATATCTCGAAGCCTCCGAGGGCGATTTTAAACCACAGATTCTTGAAGGAGCCCAGGCATCTCATCGATTTCCAGGTTGCCAATCCAATGAGGGAGCTTACCGGGGCCTGTATATTCCTAAAATGTGTGATGTCGATGTTTCTCGTTACCGCAATGGATTGCTAGAGTTTGTTCGAGAGCGCTTGGGGCCAGAAAGAGTAGTATGTGATGCGGTTCAAATAGAAATTATGCCCGGGGGGGTCCGATTCTACTCGGGGGGACAGGCGAGGACGGCCCGCGCAAAAAATGGCATTTTGGTTTTTTGGACCCCGAAGCTTACTGCCTGGATATTGGCTCAAACCAGAAAGACGGAAGCCACTCCTGTCATTCCAACTGGAATTCGATTTTGGGAGGAATGGACTTTATCCTCCGGTCCTCCGATTGATCCTAGCATCATTGGAGTTTTTGCTTCGGTGGGTGGCGATTTAGCGGTGTGGGGGCAGCTCGAGGGCGAGTTACCCACCGGCACATCGCCTACTCGCGCGGTTCCGCTTGTGGCACTTCGGCCTGGTCCTATTGTCGGTATCGATTCGATCTACGCACCATCTGCCGGAATGAGTTGGGCCAGTGAGGACTCATTTCGTTCGCTTTTTGATCTTTGCGGTAGTTTTTTAAAATGGGATCGCGTGACGGTTTCTGCAATGAAGGCTCGGGCCATTTTCGAGTGGCCTTTAGAAAAAAGGGCTCGTATTTGGAATCTTACAAACGCGGATCCGTCGGTCTATGTGGTTCCTTATTGTGATGGTCCGTTGTCACAAATTGTGCAATCGGCGAGAGAGTCCTGCGCGCTTATTGAAGTGGGAGAGCCCACATGAGTGTTATTGTTCGAGATGGGAGTTTTGATGTAGTTGTCGCGGCAGGACCGGGTGTTAGACATTGGCCTTCGGTCGGGCCCAGAGCGATCTCTTCGATTTGCGCGAGCGCAGGTTTGGACGTCGGGGTTTTTGGGGGCGAGCATGTTTCGGTGCGTGGGGTGATTCCGCTCCCGGGGACCGGAGGTATCGTTATCGTTCAGGATGTTCAGGGACGCATTCACCGAATTCGGGGTCGGGCGATTGTCAAGGTATCTGGTCTTTCGGAGCTGCCAGATCCGTTTCCTGGATGGCGATCCGAAGGAATGATCCCGCTTTCGGCTGCGCAAAAATTGAAAAAAAACACAAGCGTCACATGGGGGCCAACCACCGTCCTCTTAGGCACTGGAAACCGCGCTCTTCGTTTTGCCTCCGAGCTTTTAGAGTCTGAAGTAAGCGAAGTTTATTGCGTTGAGATCAGCTCTCAGTGGGGAGCAAAACGCTTTGCCGGTTGGGAAGTCGAACGCCGGAGATTTGAAATGCTTGGTGGGCGAATGCTCGAAGCCCGCCCGCTTGGACTGACCCGAGTGGCGCCTCTACTTTGGCAGCTCCGGCTTCAAGATTCGATGGGAGTTCGGGTATTGGATATCGCGCGTGTTATTTCAGCGGGACCCTTTAAGGAATTTTCGGGAAATCGTGAATACCCACGAGGTTCGTTTTTATTTGAGCTTGAGCAAACGGCACCCATGGCTCGGGTAGATGATATTGAAGGTTGGGTCATTGAAGAGGAGCGGGGACGTTGGCTCGCCGGAAAAATTGCAAGGTCATTAACGTCAGTTTCGAGTAAAAAAAGAGATGATTTAGAAACGATTTATCGCCGCGCCCGGGGCCGATTAAAGCGGTATTTTGTTCATCGTGACAAGCCCTTTACGCCCACTTACCAGGGAAAGTGGTTAAGCCCGGTGGATTCGAAGTCTCTGCGCGCTTTTTCAGGAGTTCCAAAAGTAGCGCAAAAAAAGCGTCTGATCGCATCGGTCGAATGTATTGAGGAAATTCCTTGCAATATCTGCGAAAAAAGCTGCCCTGAAAGCGCTATCCGAGCGGGTAAAGTTCCTAGAAAAGAAATGCTTTTGATGTCGGCAATTTTTGCTCTGCCGGGAATTTTAACAGACATTATTTATACTCAAGATTGGTGGAGACCGTCAAATCTAACCAACACGAGAGTTGGGCTTGAGGGACTGTTGGTTGGTTTTATGATAGGTGGGATCGCTTCGGTTATATACGAAGACATTTTCAAAAAGAAACTAAGAA
>CAYJBA010000187.1:0-5963 GCA_964367865.1 uncultured Bacteriovoracaceae bacterium
ACGCGCTAAAAGGAAAGGGGCTTGAGTTAGTTTGGGTGGATCCCTTGGATGGCTATTTCTTACAGGTTCAAGGATCGGGTACGATTTCTATGGGAAAAGGGATTACCATGCGCCTAAATTATAGTGATAAAAATGGTGCACCCTACGAGGGGATCGGAAAATTTGTTAAGCAGTATTTGCCACCTGAACAAGTCAACATGCATACGATCGAAGCTTTTTTGCGGAGAACTCCTAAAGAGGCCATGCAGCGTTTTATGAATTTAAATCCAAGCTACGTGTTTTTTAAGAAAACAAAAGAAACTGCACTTACATCACTTGGAGTTGAGGCTACCGACGGTAGAACCATTGCAACGGACAAGAAATTTTTTCCAAAAGGGGCCATCGCCTTTCTCAGTTTTGAAAAACCGGTTTTTACGTCTAAAGTGGCACTTTTGCCTGAGCGCGTCGAAAATACGGCGCGCTTTGTACTCGATCAGGATATCGGTGGCGCGATTACCGGAGGTGGGCGAGTGGATTTATTTTGGGGTAGGGGAGAGGAGGCAAAACTTTATGCCGGTTCAATGAAAAATCAGGGCCGCCTTTATTATCTTGCACCTAAACGCGTCGTCAAAAAATAGGAAGTTCTCCCTAGAATAATTTGGGTATGGATCTATGGGACTTTATTGCTAGACTTATTTGAATATGAAAGGGAGTTCCCATTATTATCTTTATGACCATCGATCCAAGCTGTTTCATGAACTGAAAAACGGATTTGTCGTTGGTCGCATGGAGGGAGATTTAAAGTTTCCGGGTGACGACCTGATGAGTCGTTCGCATTTTCGTTTTTTTATTACCGGAAATGATCTTTATATCGAGGATCTCCGCTCTACCAATCAAACACGCGTAAACACAGTGGGAATTCGATCGAGTTTCAAGCGGAGAATTCAACTCAACGACTTAATCGAGTGCGGGGTTCAACGATTTACCCTGACTCACCAAAATAAATATCCACCCGCTAATATCGAAGACAAAACTCGCGCTAAAAAGGTTTATAAAGCGAAAAAGCTCGAAGGCGGCGGACTTGAGGCCCAAAATTCTAAAATTTTCACGAAGCTTACGCTCGTTGTTTTAGACCGGTACCGTTACCATGCTTTAAGGATTAAAAAGGCATTCGCGCCAGATTTTTTAAACTATAAAAATAAAAATGCCGAGAAACCCAGAAAAAAGGGAGTTCAAGCTAACGTTCCGATGATTGCTGGAGTAGTCTTGGGTTTAGTGAGCATAGGCCTACTTTTTGGAACTAGGTTAGTTCAGGCGTCTAGAACTCTTGCTATCCAACACTGTCAGGGCCGGTCTGAGACTTCAATCTGTCAGGGGTTTATTAAGCGAGGGTGGATTTCTATCTCCACTTCCTTGCAGAAGCCTGTGTTCGAAAATAACACAAAGCATTAAAAATGAACACAAAGGATAGTTTTTCAATGCTTTGCATTGGACAAATCGCCTCGCTGATCGGAAAATGTTTCTCGAATTCTAGCAGTGAGTTTGAATTTTGAGGTGGACCGGGATGGTCCGCACTTTGCTCTAGTAACAAGCGCGGGTAAAATGCCATGGATGCTGCGACCACTGAGACTAACGCCACGAATTTAAATCGTGCGATTTCGACTGACGCACGTTTCAATTTATCTGATTTTCATAGGCGCTGGAAATCTGCTAGGGCAACTTCGATACCCGGTGGAAAGCTTTGCATTGAAAATGGTGCAGATGAGCCCTCGCTTATTTTATCGGTTTCTATTGAAAAACGAGAGGAGACCCTAAAAGCGGTTTTTGATCAAAGTCGAAAATTGGGTCAAAGTTTGAGTAAGTATTTGGGGTTAGTTTTCGAAGCCTCGGATCTTAGACACCTGCTTTCTGATTCTCAGGCGCCCGGTTGTTTTTCTGGGGAATGGAGATTTCGAAGCGGAACACCTTCGCTGTTGAGATCGGGCTGTGCACGCCCGACTGAAGCAGATTCTTTTTATTGCGATTATTTTCGCGAAGCTTTGGATGGACTGGTGATGGGTGTAACCGAAGATCTTAGGTTTGCCCGTTATCAAAGTTGCGGACACGGGGATATCGAGTGCCAAGATATTTTATTTTCGGACGAAGATAGGCATTTGGCCTGGTTTCCTGTTCCAGAAAATATAAGAGATAGTTTAGCCTCCATTCGTAATGGCCTTTTGTCCTCAAAAATCGAACTGACCCTACTGGGCCTCAACGAAGGGGTCCTCTACTATAAGATGGAATCTCCTACTGGCCCCCCTTGCGGAATAGGTGGAAAGATCGTGCATGAAGGTTTCGCTCGAGATGTGGTGGCGTTGTACCCTCTCTTGAAGGTTAAGGATGTTTCTCCATTGGCGGTTTTGGGAAACGGCTCATGAGTGGCGTTAATAGGAGAGAGTTTTTTACAAAGTCTGTTTTAGGTTTAATGGATGATTTAGCAACGGCACTGGGCCGCGCTAAAAAAGCTTTAAATCAACCCGGCGATTCGGGCGGTTGGATTTGCTTAGGTCGGTTGCCGGAGTTTTCTTTGGGAATTACGAGAGTAAGCCCGGGCACAAGTATTACGATTTCGGTCATGAGTGATGGAATATCGGCGCGCGATGAAAATGGCCATTTTAAGCCGCTCGAAATTAGATCAGGCACCCTTTGGGTCAACCTGAATGAGAATTGGCCTGAAGGTTCGCTGGTTTCAATTATGACCGGAGAACGCATAGATCGGACCGACGGAGGGACAACAACATGAGCGAGATGAATCAGACGGGATTGGGACGAAGAAAATTTATTCAAGGGATGGCGCTCGCTGGCGTGGCACTTTCTTCGAAATCTGCTCTGAGTGCGCCCCTGCGATATTTTCGACCTCTACAAATTGATAATCCGCTTGAGTATTATCCTAATAGGGATTGGGAGAAAACCTACCGCAATATTTTTCAGGCTGACTCAACTTTTGTGTTCTTATGCGCTCCAAATGACACCCACAATTGTTTACTCAAAGCCCACGTTAAAAATGATGTCGTGACTCGCATTGGGCCCACCTACGGCTATGGCAAAGCAACCGACCTCTACGGCAATCAGGCATCTCATCGCTGGGATCCTCGTATCTGTCAAAAAGGTTTGGCATTGGTTCGCCGCATTTATGGCGATCGTCGTGTAAAGGCACCGATGATTCGAAAGGGTTTTAAGGATTGGGTGGACGCGGGCTTTCCACGTGATCCGAATACAGGGTCTCCAGATCCAAAATATTTTCAGCGCGGTAAAGATCGTTGGGTGAGAGTCAGTTGGGATGAGGCGTATGAGGCTTCTGCCAAAGCACTCGCAAATATTTCTAAACATTACTCGGGTGAGTCAGGCGAAAAGTTACTTAAGGCTCAAGGGTACGATCACTCGATGATCGAAGCGATGGAGCATGCAGGAACAGAAACCATAAAGCTTCGAGGAGGTATGGCCTTTCTCGGAGCTACTCGAATTTACGGCC
This sequence comes from uncultured Bacteriovoracaceae bacterium, assembly GCA_964367865.1. Lineage (GTDB taxonomy): Bacteria > Bdellovibrionota > UBA1018 > UBA1018 > UBA1018 > CAYJBA01. The sequence goes on from CAYJBA010000187.1 coordinate 3,491, forward strand.
TTTACCGTTTTGCCAATATGCTGGCCCTGCTCGATGCCAAAAATCGGGGTGTGGGTCCCGATCAGGCAAGCGGCGCAAGAGGTTGGGATAGTTATTCGTGGCATACCGATTTGCCTCCGGGCCATCCCATGGTGACTGGAGCCCAGACCAATGACTTTGATTTATTTGCTGTCGAGCACTCCAAACTCGCTATCGCATGGGGAATGAACTGGATTACGACAAAAATGCCGGACTCGCATTGGTTGACTGAGGCACGGCTTAAGGGAACCAAGGTGATTTCTGTTACCGTCGAATACAGTGCGACTGCATCTAAATCCGATGAGGTAATTATTATTCGCCCGGGTACCGATCCTGCTTTCGCATTAGGAATGGCCCAGCACATCTTGTCAAAAAAGTTGTATGACGCTGATTTTGTCGCAAAAAATACAGATCTGCCGTTTCTCATTCGGTTAGATACCCTTCAACCCTTGCGGCCCGAAGATGTCATTAAAGATTATAAGAGCCCCGTATTGAAGAGCATGACTCTTGTAAAAAAGGGAGAAAAGCCACCGGCAGTAGCAATGCAAAGAGGGCAGTTTGTCGCTGAAGCTATGATGGGTGACTTTAGACCCTACATGATTTGGGATTCAAAAAAAGGGCTCACGACCGTAACTCGTGATGATTTTGGTCCTGAGTTTATAAAAAAGGGATTTCAACCCGATCTTAAGGCCTCTAAAAAAGTGAAGCTACTTGATGGTAAAGAGGTTGCAGTTCGGACGGCCTTTAGTCTAACGGAGGAGTACCTCAATAAGAGCATGACTCCTAAACAGGTATCTTCGATTACGGGAACGCCCGTCAAAGCTATTATTTCGCTAGCAGAACAGATTGCAAAAAATCCAGAGAAAACAACTTTTGTAACGGGTATGGGTCCCAATCAGTTTTTTAATTCGGATCTTAAAGACAGGGCGATTTTTTTAGTCGCGGCTCTTTCTCGTAATATTGGGTTTGCAGGAGGCAATGTCGGAAGTTACGCCGGAAACTACCGCATGGCTTTGTTTGGCGGAGTTACGATGTATGGCGTAGAAGACCCATTTAATATTCAAACGTCAGCGGGCGGAAAAATCTCTTTGCGTAAATATTCTCATTATGAGTCGCTTCATTATTTCAATTACGGCGATCGTCCGTTGCGAGTAGGTAATAAGCTTTTTACGGGAAAAGGGCATTTACCCACTCCCACCAAGGCGATGTGGTTAAACAATTCGAACTCAGTCATCGGAAATGTAAAGTGGCATTACGATGTAGTTCATAACACACTCCCTAAGATCGAATTTATCGCGTTTTCAGATTGGTGGTGGACCGGCTCCTGCGAATACGCAGATGTTGTTTTTGCAGTGGATAGTTGGGCAGAGTTTAAGCACATCGATATGACTGCCTCCTGTACGAATCCATTTGTGCAGATTTACCCGAAGAGCTCGATTCCCAGAATTTTTGATACTCAATCGGATCTTGAGGTCATAGCTGGTGTTTCAAAAGCATTAGGAAAGTTAACAGGCGACCATCGAATGATCGATATGTGGAAGTTTGTTCACGAGGATAACGTCGAGGAGTATTTACAAAGAATTATCGACCATTCTCCTTCCTTAAAAGGGTACAAGATTCAGGAGCTGGCTAAAAAAGCGTCTGAAGGGATTCCAGCTCTCGTAAACAATCGAACCTATCCTCGAATTTCTTCTTACGAGCAAACTCTGGGGGAGCAGCCCTGGCATACCAAATCGGGACGTCTCGAATTCTATCGCTTCGAACCAGAGTTTATTGAACATGGTGAAAATGTCACAGTTTACCGAGAGCCCATTGATTCGACTCATTACGAGCCCAATGTTCTCGTCGCACATCCCCATCCAGCGATTCGGCCTAAAGGCCCAGAGGAGTACGGTCTTTCTAAGTCTGATCTTTCAACGGAAACTAGACAGGTTAGAAATGTGATGAAGACGCCCGAGGAGTTGATTCATACGAAGCACCCACTCAAGGCTATGAAATTCACCCATATTTATCACACACCGAAATACAGACACGGTGCTCACACTACCCCAGTGGATACGGATTTTACTGGAGTATTATTCGGTCCCTTTGGTGATGTCTACCGTCACGATAAGAGAATGCCTTCGACTGTCGAAGGATATGTGGATATCAATCCGGCTGATGCCAAAGAGCTGAACGTTGAAGATGGGGATTATGTGTGGATTGATGCGGATCCGAGCGATCGCCCCTACCGCAACGCAAAAGAGGGCAGCGAAGAGCAAAAAATGTCCCGCCTACTTTTGCGCGCCAGATATTATCCAGGGACTCCACGTGGAGTGGCAAGAACTTGGCATAATATGTATGGGGCTACTTTTGGTAGCGTCAGGGGACACGAAGAGCGCCCCGATGGTTTAGCAAAAAATCCCGATACGAATTATCAAGCGATGTATCGCTATGGTTCTCATCAGAGCGCGAC
>CAYJBA010000188.1:0-5898 GCA_964367865.1 uncultured Bacteriovoracaceae bacterium
CCTAATTATGTTTTTACGTTTCCGCTCGCGCTCAACCTTTTGGATTGGTCGCATCTTCTGCACCAGTTCGTTTTTGATATTTTAGTCACCACACCAGATCGAGGAGATGTTTTAAAGGCAAAAGTCGGAGCAGTGGTGAGTAAGTATAAAGAAAACTCACATGTAGTGATCACTGATGTGTGCAAAACCATGCAGTATATGGATGGACAGCGCGTCAGCAAGGACGGTCAAAAGGCGTTAAAGGAGTTAGAAGTCGAAGAAGGTGCGCGTTCGTATTCGAAGGCGTTTCGGCGTAAATTTCCCAGTTTTAATCTTTTGATCTGGAGCTACCATTGGTTTCAGATTCGTTTGTACGAAGATTTAATGAAATCCACAGAAAAAGAGCAGAGTGAGGCCGTAGCTTTAACTGTAAAGACTTTTTGGGAAATGATTTCTAATCTGCCTGAGTCTGCAGATTTTGACATGATGCCTGAAACTGCAAAAGTGGCGCCAGGTTTTGCAAAGATGTTTCCTAAACTAGCTGCGTCTTTCGATACAAATCATAGTATGCACGATATTATTTCAGATATCCTAGTTTCTAAACTTGTTATTAACAAACGAAACGTCGGTATGGGTATTGCCAGAATGGCGCGCGACCCAGAAGCGTTTCGATCTAAGGAGTGTCTATCACAATGAAAGCCTTAATTATTGGATTTTTATTACTCGGATTAGGCTTGGACCAACCCGCTATTGCGGCCGAACCTGTTTCAAACGGAAAGGCAACTGAGTTATCTCTTCATCGAATGGAACGATTGGTAACTCTTAAAAAGATTGACGAAGCTTTTCAGACCAAACTAAAAGCGGTAAAGCTTGAAGTCTTGCCTCATCAGGGAGTTGATCAACCCGCATTTAAATTCACGATGGTCCAAGTAGCAGGTGAGGATGGCTCGCAACGCGCGGTTGAGATTACTCTAACTGAAGAAGGTCGGTCCCTCGGTTTTCAACCGCTTCCGGGCGGAAGTGAGCCCAAAGATGCCCCAGACTGGTCTGATAAGGACTCAGCTGAGCTTTCAGAAAGTGCATTACACTACGTGCTGGATAACGTTTCAGTGAACTCCAAACTTGCGCCCTATTTTAATAATCTTTCTCAGTTAAATCTAAGTCCCGCTTCTGGACCGTCCGCATCCGGTCGAGTTGCATGCGTTACGATTGTAGCCAGAGGCGATGATCCAGTTTTAAAAATATTTTTGAGAGCAGATGGAACGATAGAGTCTGTTGAGTTTGTTCCAAAGTGAGTAGGAGTGAGTTCATGAGAAAGCGTTATATTTTTCTTGCTATCATTTACTTCGGGGCAGGCACTTTTGTTCAGTCATGTGGATTTCATCGCGACAAAGGAACTGACGACGTGATCCCCTATGGTGCAAATGAGCCAGAAGTGGCGCTTGGACCTGATTACGTTTCGATTCGTAGAAATATTTTTGTAAAAAGGCGTTGCTTTGCGTGCCACCTCCCTGGAGGAAGTGCCTACGACACGCCATTGGAGCCGCTAGAAAGTTTATTGAAATCCCAGAAAAGATTAGTAGAGCCAGGAAACGTCGAAGAAAGCGGTTTATACCTAGTTCTGATAGAACCAAAAGAGAAAAAACGAATGCCCCCGGCGAAGTTTGGTCCTAGGCTGACCGAGAAAGAAATTGAGCTGATACGCCAATGGATACAAAACGGCGCGCCTAAGAACGCCCCATCTCCTTAGAAAATCCACCCCAGTTTAATAGCAGCATAAGGAAATTTAATTAAGCCTATTTGATTCGAATAGGTTTGTAGTTTATCGAGCAAGCTTTGATAAGCCAGTGTGGCCTGAACAGCCGAAAGCTGAGATGCAAGCGATGGATCATCTATAGCAACATTTAATTTGCTCGAAGCTCCAAATGGGAGTTGTTCGCCCAGCTCAAGTCCAAAGAAAAAGCCAGGATTACGAATTCCCCAGACCCATCCTAAATGTGGCGTTAAAAATATAGACGTAATATTGAGCGATAAAGTTGTCGGTACCGTTGTGGGACCAACTACAATGCCTTCACTGGCCGCACCAGAAAGGGTTTGAAATCCAAGAATTCCACCTAGGAAAAATGCCCCCTGAAACGGATGCCATCTTACGCGAGCGTCAATATTCGAGATGCCGATCGTGTATTTGTTTTGAAAAGTAAGCTTTAAGCTTCCCAGCCCAGCGGCAGCGGTCCAGTCTGGATCGTAAACTTTTTCGTAGGCCAAATTAACCGGGTGAGGAACACCCACTGTTAAACTTAAACCCCACGGCCTGCTTTCTGCACCCGCGAGTGAGCTGAAGGTTAGGGTTAAAAAGAAGGTAATGGCCAAAAAGATTAGTAAATTGCGTTCGGGAGATTGTGCTACCATTTTTTTATTATAGGGGCAAATAGTGTCGAAAATAAATGCTTTTACTTGGTTTAGTCTTTTTTGTTCGATTCATCTGATTTCAGGGGTTGCGTTTGCAAAAGAAGCAGTTTGTTTTGACGCGAAAAATGGGTTTTTTATTCGAACCCCCAAAGGATGGTCTTTAGATACAGATGCCACAGCGCGTTTGGGCTATTGCGCCGTGTTTAGAAAAGAAGAATTTAATTTCTATACGAGTCCGGCCGGTATTTACGTTCGCCTACTTTCGTACAGCAAGCGAAATGTAAAGGGCGAGCTTGATCTTATAAAATTTATTGATGAAGACCTTGAACCGTTTCAGATGAGGACAAACGATCGGGCTCAAGTGCACGTCGAAAAGGACTGGGTTGGAAAAAAGAGCGTTTCGTTTTTAATTCGAGTCTTGAGCGAAGGGCCTTCGCCCAATGCCTATGAAAAAATTGCCTACCATGGAGCAACAGAGGCCGTGCTTTTGGTCGTGCTAACGGTTCGTGGAGCATTCGATATAGAAAGGTTCAAAACTGATTTTGAAGAAGTATTGACGGGCGTCGTGCCTCGAGTGCGAGCAGAACTTTATAAAATGTTGAGAGAATGGTCAGAAATTGACAAAACCTCGCGCGAAGGCAAAAAATATCCTGATTTTTTTACCAAACGAATGAATCCAATATTAAAGAAAGCAGGTCAAGATTGTAACGTTACTGAGAGCGAGCCTGCGACCGGGGTTTTAACGATCGCAAAAAATGGCAAGATCATGGCTTGGATAGGAGAGAATAGCGCACCCAGCGAGGATTGCATAAAGAGGCAGGTAAAAACGTGGATTTCACCCAAACCCCCATTTGCTCCCTATTTTCTTTTTCTCAAGTTTTAAAACATTACAACGCTTACAGCGCCGCCGATATTGTTTAAGGTCCCTTTGGAGCCGTCTGGGTGAAGCTTTGCGCCGTCCTCGCCATGGCATTTCAGACAGGAAGACCCGTATAATTCGACTTTCATGATTCGGGTTGCTGGCTTACCTCGATAAGTTGTTTTCTCAGATAGTGTTTCCCAGGATTTTTTTCCGCCATTTATATATTTCAAAAGACCCTGCTGCTCCCAGTGATCAGGCGCATTATCCGAATTGACCAGTTTTCCCGGTTCGGTGGTCAAACGCATTACAATTTGACCCTCTGATTTTTCAGAAAAACGACTCGCGACCTGTGCAGCGAATCTCGCTGGCAAGAACTTTCCGGCGAACGGGGCGGGAGTACCCGATTTAGTTTTAATCCACAGGTCTTTAAATTTACCGGCTTTAGCGTCTCGAATGACTTCTGAAACTGTGAGTAAAAGTCTCTGGGTGATTTCATCGCCGCTATCCAGCTCTTCGCCCGTATATTTCTGGTATTTTTGAATCCCCAAAATGCGAATTTGCGCGGCATCAACAGTAGATTGGGTGGGATTTTCGATCAAAGTCGGGTTGTCTGCTACCGCGACTCGAAAGGCGACCAACAAATTTGCGAGTTTCTTTCCAATCAAAACCTCATCAGCAAATACAAAAGGAGAAAGGAATAGACAAATAAGAGTAAGGCAAAAAGTAGAAGCCGTATGCAATGAAATGAGTCCTTAATGGTTAAAAACGAAAACCGGTTTTTATTCCCTAAATAATACTTTGAAACTGGGTAAGTTTCTAGCCTTCAAACTTAGGAAAACATCCGACCCAAGTTCGCTTCTAAGGTGTTAGAAATTCTCGGAGCGCGACAAAATTTCTCGCGTGTAGGCAAAGAAGTCACATAATGTAAATCCCGGTTTATGTTTTCAGATTTTATTGCAACTATATAACTATTTGTAATTATTAGATTATTATAAATATTTTATTTTTTCAACTTTCACTGAAATCTTGGCCAGGATTTTGCTTTTTAGAAAACCAAACAGTACGAAGCAAAAGCATTGATTTTAAGACTAGATGAAAGGAGCTTTCTATGTGGAATTTACCAGAGCTTTGGAAAGGTGAAAAAAACGACTCATTTAGAGCTGTGTCTCAAATGCAAAAGCAAATGGATCGGTTATTTGAGCAGTTTTTTAATGAGCCCGGTTTACCTACACTTAGTAGAGGGACTATTCCGAAATTTGCGCCTACCTGTGACATCAGTGAGACGGAGACGAAATATCTCATGACGTTTGATTTGCCCGGAATGAGTAAAGAAGATGTCAGGATTGAGGTCACGGATAATGTCCTTCATGTCTTTGGCGAGCGCAAAGAGGAGCACGAGGAGAAGAAAAAGAATCTGTTTAGGAGTGAGCGATTTTTCGGCGCCTTTGAGAGGTATTTTACCTTACCGACTCAGGTTACGGCTGACCAAATTGAGGCGGCCTATGAGAAAGGGGTTCTTAGCATTTCAATTCCCAAGGCAGAAGCCTCGAAGACAAAAAAGGTAAAGGTTGTTGAAAAGAAGTCGGCTCAGTTGGAGAAATTAACTGCGAAAAGCGAGGCTGGGCACTAGAAAATAAATAAGATGCTCACCTTGCAGGTTTCTCGGGGACATTAGCGAAACGCGGCAGGCTGGTGTCCCCGGGGATTTTTTTTAGGCTGCTTTCTTGCTTTTTTGAAATAGAAATTCTTTAGAGCCAATCGTCACCTTCTGACCGGACTGCAAATAGACTCGACCCTCTGCCTTTTTTCCCTCTACCATTACCCAGTGAGAAGGATCGACATCCATGTAATATTTTCCAAACCAATCAACGCCAATGCGAGCGTGGTCCCTTGCGATTTCAGGGGAGACAATTCTAATGTCTCCCTCTCCGCCGATTTGCAGCTGGCGTTTAAACCAGGGCTTTTTAAAGCCATCTAATGCAACGGAGGCCCTTGCATTGCGACCCACTCCTTGGAGACTTGCTCCTTGAAACCAAGGAAGAAAATAGATTAGGCTGTAGGCAGCCGCAATAAGTCCCAATAAAATAATGACGATCTTCGATATTGGAAAAGGTAAATCGCTTAAGAAAGATCGGTCCGAAAATACAGTCGCGCGCGAAACTGATTTTCCACTTTTAGATTTTTCTAAAAAGTCTCGCAAATTTTCGTCGGGCTGGTTGAGCTCGACATAATAGATAAACCACGACTTTCCAGGCGAATATCCGTTGTAATATTTTCCTAAGAGGTCATTAAAGCTCTTAACCGGAGACCTACGTTTTCCGGAAGGGGGGTCATTTTTTCCATCCGTATAAAGGATGATCTTAGTTTTTCGACCGGGAGAAGCTTGAAGTAATTGAACTGTTTCTTGAAGCGAGCGGTCTAGAGCGGAGACCAGGTCAGTCCATTGGCCAAGGGCGGTAATTTGACTTAAGCGCTTTAAAAACACCGAGGTATCGATAGGATTTCCAATTTGTAGCTTAAGGTGGTCTCGGATTTCAGAGTCGAATGTAAAAAGATGGATATGGTCTCCGGGCGAAGTCTCCTCAAGGACCACGCGCTTGACGCTCTCTTTGACTTCGCTGATGAGTTTGCTTTCTGTCATGCTTCCT
>CAYJBA010000189.1:0-5853 GCA_964367865.1 uncultured Bacteriovoracaceae bacterium
AGACCGAGTAGAACACGTGGATCCAGTAAATCGAGCTTGAGGGTTAACATCAGGATGATCGAAAAAATCATCGTTGTAGCACCGATCACGGCCGTACCGATTAAAACGGGTTTTGCCGTGGCTTTAAAGGTGTTTCCAGCCGAATCGTTTTCTTCGAGATAGTGCTTACCTTTTTCGAAATTAGGTTTGAACCCAAATTCCTTTTCGATTGCGCCCGAGATGCCAGAAATACTTTCGATCTGAGAAAGTTCAAAGACCGATTGGGCATTGTCTGTCACCGGGCCGTAGCTATCGACTGCAATGGTTACAGGTCCCATTCCCAAAAATCCGAATGCAACAAGACCAAACGCAAATACAGTTGGATAAACCATGTAAGCATCCAAGCCGCTGGACGCGGTCATATACGCCACGAACATCAGACCAACCATTGCCATTCCGGTCCAAAACGCTGCAAAGTTACCTGCAACCAGTCCCGACAAAATATTGAGAGATGCTCCACCTTCGCGTGAAGCAGCTACAATTTCAGCAACATGTTTGGATTTGGACGAAGTAAATACTTTGGTCAATTCTGGAATCACGGCAGCAGCAATCGTTCCACAGCTAATGATCGTGGACAATTTGAACCAAATGCTTCCTGCCATATCGCCAATCATGAGATAGCTCACACCGTAAGTGACGCCTATCGAAACAAGCGACGTCAACCACACTAAAGAGGTAAGAGGAATTTCAAAGTCAAAATGATCCTTCGCTGCGAACAAAGCTTTGGATGCAAAGCCGTTGATCCAGTATGAAAAAATAGAAGTCACGATCATGAGAACGCGCATCGCAAAAATCCATACGATCATTTTGGCTTGGGTTTCAGCCCCGCCGGGCGCCATGGAGAGCTTTCCATCCGAGCCCATCGTCATGCCAACTGCCAAGACGATAAAGCTAATAAGTGCAACTCCCGTCACGCCGTAGGTTTCAAAACCATCGGCGGTGGGACCGACCGAGTCACCAGCGTTGTCGCCAGTACAATCTGCGATGACGCCTGGATTTCGAGCATCGTCTTCTTTTATATTAAAAACGATCTTCATTAAATCCGAACCGATGTCCGCGATCTTAGTGAAAATACCGCCGCAGATACGAAGAGCGGAGGCACCTAAAGATTCGCCGATTGCAAATCCAATAAAGCAAGCTCCAGCACTTTCTTTCGGTACATAAAGGAGGATGAAAATCATCATGAGAAGCTCTACGCAAATGAGCAGAACGCCAATCGACATCCCAGCGCGAAGCGGAATATCCATGACTTCGTAAGGCTTACTCTTGAGGGAGGCAAATGCAGTTCGGCTATTGGCGAAAGTATTGATTCGAATCCCGAACCAAGACACACCAAAAGAACCTAATATTCCTAATACGCTCCAAAGAAGAATTAAAAGAACACGCGGAAGTTCCATGTGCTGGAGGACTAAATAGTAATAAAAAATACAGGCGCCGATAAATCCTTCGAGGAGAAGAATCAATTTTCCCTGCTGAAAGAGGTAAGTTTTGCAGGTTTCATAGATCAAGTTCGATACTTCGAGCATCGACTCATGGGCTGGAAGTCTCTTGATCTTTAGATACTCGATCAAGCCAAAGCCCATACCCAGAAGACAAACGACCATTCCCCAACCTAAGATGGAAGTTCCGCTGATTGTGGAACCAAAGATTTCGTATGTTGTATTGAGTTCCGGAATATGCAGCTCCGCTTCGCTAGCAAGAGCCTGATTTCCAAAAGTATATACTCCGGTGACAAGAGCAAATAATCCCAGCGGATAAATCCATTTCGTTAAGCGCATTTTGCCTCTTCCTTTATAGTGAATAGAGATTTGAATGAGTTTTAATTGACATGTTTTGGGTTGTCAAAGAGTTTGAAAAAGGAAATACGTAATGCGATGCGTTGCAATTAAAGATAACCCAATTGCCTGTTCATTAGGCTAATTTCGGCCTTCGATATAATTGCGGGCGGATATTTCGATTTCCGCAAAAGTTTTTCTGCCTTTTTTTCCCTGCCCGAGCCCTTCTAAAAGCGTCGACAACTGCTCGATAAGCGCCGTTCCGGACTTTTTCCGGCCCCCCTGATCCCACTCTTGTAGGTGCCGATCCCGCAGCCAGACCGCTACCTCTTCGAGGTAGTTTTGTTTAGCAGTCCGGTTCAACTCCTCTAAGTACTGCCTCTGTACCTTTAAGGGCTGGGCAAAAATCTCTTCAAGCTTAATTTGCATAGTTGTCGGCCTACCGGCCAATTGGGCAACAATCGAATTTGCATTAACGGGTGAAAAATGGGCCTCTGCGAATCCACTTTCGGTTCCCATGTTCAGTTCGATGATTTTCCATTCGCCATTTTTGAGTCGAATCACATCGGCACCGCCAGTCATGTTGCTGTGGCCGTGCGCGTTCATGTCTTCTAGAAAATTTTTAAAATATTTTTCGGCGGCTTTTGCTTCTTCTGGATAATACTCATTACTATGTCTGGCCATCGATAAGGTTGGCACCCCAGCCACGAAATCTACTCGAAATTCCATCGGAAATCCCAGAGCTGTTTTCGCTATCGGGAGTTTGGCCTGGGCCAAAACCTGCTCCGGGTGGTGTATCCATGCGTAGACAAACTGAGTAGGCCGACTATCGGCTGCCGTCAGTTCGAAAGCGAGTTTCTGAGGTGGCATTGGCGACCGACCATTATTCGTGGCCTGCTTGAGGTGATCAACAAACTCCTTGGCCATCTTGGCGGGCTTGAAATCCCAAGACGTGAGCATCTGGGCAGAATCTCCCGTTTGATTCTCATGAGTCAGCTTAAAAAATGCGCCATCCGGAAAATGCTCTTTTGCTAATTGAAGATACTGAGTCATTTTTTTAGCAAGCGTTTGTTCGAACTCAGAATAATTGAAGTCCTTGGGATCTCGACTATATTGATTTAAGAGACTTCGGATATTTTTTAGGTCGGAATCTGAATGAGCTTCCATAAGTTCAGTCGAACGAACGGTTTCTGGCATGTAATTTTTAGAGACCGAAGACACAAGTTGGTATTCTTGGTATTTGTCAGCTCGGTTATAGTAACGGAGATGACCTAAATGCGGGTTGGCGGTCCCTAAATAGGCGCTTGCAAGGTCCGGCGCGGTCCCTGGATGCAGAACGACGCCTTTTACGCGAATCGGTGGCGTTCCCTTTTTATGGTCTGGCGCAAATAAAATTTTTGTCCCGTAAAGAAATTCGAGATCTTCTACTTCTTTTTGAGTCTTAGGCTTTTTTTCAGGAATCACCGTGTAAATCCCGTGCTTTTTAACCAATTCTCGTAGCTGATTGATTTTGAAGTTTCGGGCTTGACCTTTGAGTAACGGAGCTACTTTTTCCCAAGCTTTTTGCTCATCATAAGTTTGGTCATAAACCGTGTTTTGATTATAAACATCGCCCTTGCCGTAACGACTCATTGCTGCAACTAAGCATTCGCCTACGCCTAGGGCGAAAGCGAGTTGAGCCGTCAAATAGATGACGGCTAAAAGTAAAACTAGAGATCGAAATAAAGTCTTTATGGCGCGATACATCTTATAAGTTATCGGCCACTTAAATGGATTTCTCTAATATTACTCGATATTTCCTTAGGGACGAAACAACAATGAGTCCAATGAATAACTTCCAGGCCCCAACATCAATATTGCGATCAGTACTACGGCAAGGTTGATCGTGTACTCGCGACCAGGCGGATTATTGGTAATCAGATAACCTGAGCCTCTGTGACCTAGTAATCCTGCAATGACCATGACAAAAGTCAGAAGTAAGCAAACCGGACGAGTCAAAAGACCAAGAGTAAGAAATACCCCCCCAATCATCTCAGAGAGCATCGCCATTCGGGCCTGAACTTCTGGCATAGGTACTCCCATGCTATTGAGCCAGCCAGCGAACTTAGCCATGTTTCCATTACCCACTATGCCTAGCTTTCCCAGAGCATGAATCACGAAACAAACACCAATGAAAATCCTAAGCCAGAGCGAAACACAGCTGGGCGTAAATCCTAAATCGCCCATGAGCATTTGAGAAATATTTAGAGGAAGTTCCATAGAAGTTCATTTGTACCGATAAATAATTTCGGCGTCGAGGTCTTTCCACTTTCCATCTACGAATTGTTTCGGAGGCACTCGCCCGTCAAGCTTCAGTAGCCTTTGATTAGATTTAGAGAGATAAAAAAGAATCGGATCAACAATCGCCGCAATGATAAAACTAGTCGGCTTCATCTTGACAATGACGACCTCCTGATTTTCAAGTTGGGTCTCACCCACTTTAAAAAATTTAAATCCAACAGTCTCTACTCGATCTAAAACTGCGAACCGCGAATCCACGGTTTCGCCATTTAAGATTTGCTTCCAGTGTTTGGCGATAAACTCAACGGTTGTCGGTGCAATGATAAAATTATCCGTGAGGCTTTCTTCGTCTGATTTAGTTTTTCCATCCCGCGTGTATCGAAATTTTATTCGATTGCCTTCTACGGTCAGGACTCCCTCCGCCCCAATTTGGTGTTGAATCTGGCGATACTCTTTAATCTGACCGTTTTCGATGGTTGTACTTTCGGCGACCGCTGGCTTGTCAGAAGGGTCGCTAAACAAGGACTGCACACTTAAGCCGTCTTTGGTTTTTTTCTCTTCGCGCTTAAGGCGATAAAGGGTTTTCTGTTGCGCAGAACCCCGTTGATAAATTTCACCCGTGTACGAATCCGCCCAGGCTGAAATCCAAAGCGCATCCACATTCAGGATGACCAAACAAAATACGACCCATCTCCATTTTTTATTTTTCATGGTCTAAGATCATACAAAAAAAATGAAAATAATCTAACTGAATTGAGTAAAGGGCAGAAAATCCATTTAGGTCTAAGCGCCGCCAGTAGAACCGATCCGCTTTAATTCAAGGATTTTATCCTCAACAGATTGGCTGGGATTTTTCCAAATAATCCCACACTGCTCCAAGCAATATGGTCCACGGCCGTTTTCCCGTGATGCACTTTTTGAATAATGCCATTTTCATCAATCAAAAAGTGTGACGGCAGCTGCCCAAATTGACCTTCAATTTTCCTTTGTTTAAACCCTCTCGTAAACGCCTGAATCAACTTAAACAATACTGAAAGCCTCAATACGCCCAAAATATTGCGTCGCGTCCGGTAAAGGCTATAAAGCTTCTTTTCTGTATCAGAAATGATTGGAAATGCAGAGCTCTGCATTCCGCCTACCTTGAAAAACTGGGGTACCGCCGTTTCAAATACGGCAACAATCTCCAAACCATATTGCTTAAATAAAGCATAACGTCCACCAATCTCAGAGAGATGTAGATTACAAAGAGGGCAAGTCGCATAACGGTAAAAAATCAGCCAAATCCTTTTGCCACGAAGCCCCTTGATATCCACCATTTTTCCATCAAAAGAAATCGCCCGAAACGACGGAGCTGTCTGCCCTACTTCTGGAGATTCTGCATTCTGTTCATGAGCAGTGACTTGAATTTTTCCCGATATTCGTAGTGAATCTTGAAACTCACTCAGCTTCATGGGCTCACCGACGCCGCTCCCTCGAACCTTTGCGGCTAATTCGCCATGCTTAACGGTTTGATCAATCTCAATGGGATGGGGAGTTCTGTCCATTTTAATAGTCACGGTTTCGTCAGTCATATTTTTATTTTACAAGGTTTCCTTACATTTAATAACTTAATTTAAAATTTAAACTGATTATGACAGCGATTGCAGTCGCTATAAGTCGGCATGGTGTGAGCCGGAATTAGACCGGCCGCGACAGGGGGTGCAATTTTGAAGTGGCAATCGTAGCATGTGGTTGGCGACCCCCGATAAATTCCTCCGCT
>CAYJBA010000190.1:0-5816 GCA_964367865.1 uncultured Bacteriovoracaceae bacterium
GAAAATCTGAGAAAGGGGCTGATGGGATGAGAAAGGCTGCGTTCGAGGAGCTTTTAAAAATCGCGAAATTAGATTCTAGCGTATTTCTCGCCGTTTCGGATGTTGGAGCCGAAACTGTTCGAGAATTTATTAATTTTACTCCTCGGCAGCTCCTGATCGAGGGAATCGCCGAAGGACATCTTTTAGGTATGGCTTCTGGAATGGCTAAAGAAGGAAATATTGTTTTCGTCAATACAATCGCTTCGTTTTTGACCAAACGCGCCTATGAGCAGATAGCGATCAACGTTTGCCTGGAGAACTTAAACGTAAAATTGCTTGGGCAAGGTGGAGGCCTCGTTTACGGACAGCAAGGGCCCACTCATCACGCTTTGGATGATATTGGATTGATGCGACTACTTCCAAATATGAAAATTTTGGTCCCGGGGGATCTTAAGCAGACGAAGGAATGTGTCGAGCTGGCTTACAGAACACCGGGCCCTTTTTACATCCGGCTTGCAAAAGGCAGTAGCCCTGCCCTTTTCTCAAATCACCCACTCACTTTATACGAGCCTCAATTATTAAAAACTCCACAGGAGCTATTATTAATATCCACTGGTGTTACCAGTCACCTTGCACTTCAAGTATCAGAAGGCATTCCAGGCTGCGGCGTACTTGCAGTTCCCGTACTAAAGCCATTTTGTGACGATGAAGTCGCGCGCATGGGAAACAAAATGAGGGCGATCATTGTGATTGAGGAGCACTCCGAAATCGGCGGGTTAAGTTCCTGTGTATGTAATGCGATCATGAAATTTTCAGAAAGAAAGCCTAATTTTATGGCCATCAACTTAGGAGACCAGTTTATACGCGAGTATGACAAGCAAGAAGCACTTCTTCGGTTTCATGGTTTTGATCCCAAAACCGTTCTCGATGCAATTCAACGACTACTGGCTCAATCTGGTTTGTAAAGGAGTCCCCCGCCATGATTAAGGAGTGGTGCCTCATCATCCTCGTACATGGATTTTTTGACGGCTCGGACGTACGTCGGGATCAGGATTACGAAATTCAGGTACATGGGGATCGAATTACATCGGCTCATGTGTCTAACGACGATTTAGTCCTGGCCGGAACTCAGTTAAAACGCCGTAAGTACACCTCGTGCAAAACCTTAGATCTTAGAAAGTCATTTGTATTGCCAGGCCTCAACGACCTGCACACACACTTGTTTTCAGTCGATAAAAATGAATCCCGCAATTTCTCTAAAGAACTCATTCGAATCACAGCGGAGTCATCAGAAAAAAGAGTGGAAATCGCGAGAAGAAATGCCCGATCTTTGTTAAGAGCAGGTATCACATCAATTAGGGATTTGGGAAATTCAGGCAACTATTTAGAAAAGAGAATCGACTCAGAGTACTCTGGCAAAAACTCAGACTTGCCCCGCATTTTCTTTTCTGGCCCAGGAATTGCGATTCAAGAAGGCCAGTTCGAAAAAGGAACTCCACTCGCGATAGTAAATAAGGAATATTCAGTCATTTCAAATGTTAGCCAGGCCGAACAAATTGTTCTCGATCATCTGAAAAACGGGGCGACGTGGATCAAGATCTATGCCGACAACGATCCCAATTCCTCTATAATGCCGCAACCGTGGATCAAACAATTAGCGCGAATAGCGCATCAAAATAATCTTAAGGTGGCGGTGCATGCGACTCAAATCGAATCCATAATCAATGCCGCCTCAGCCGGCATCGACAGTCTTGAACATGGATATGCAATTGACTCAAGTGCCGCACAGCTCATAAATGCAAATAAAATAGCCTGGGTGCCCACTTTCTTTAGTTTGCAGGTACTCAAAGTGCTCTCAACTAAAAATCCCGATTACAAAGATCAAGAGGGCTATATTAAAAATCGTTTAGAAAACATACGTACGGGACTGAAATATAATCTAAACATGGCCTTTGGATCTGATGCCTATGTAGATTGGTCTAAAATCGGCATTTCTCCGGGGAAGGCATCTAAAGAAGGACTCTATGCCTATGTTGACTATGGGTTGACACCCCTCCAGGCGCTTTTTCTGGCCACCTCAAAGAGCGGAGCGCTTCTTTCGCCAGGAAACATCGGGGCTTTAAAGCCTGGATATTTTGCCGATTTTATCGCAGTAAATGGAGATCCTACAAAAAATATTCGTGATCTTGAGAATATCACTTTTGTTTTTAAATCCGGACGAATCATCTGTGGAGCAGGCGACCCTTGTATGACTCCTAAAAGTCCTAACTAGTTTTGGGAGAGAATGGTTCGAACCACTTTGGCCTGATTTTTTACCTCTTCTAGATCTAAACGAGGATTTAAATCTAACTTAAGAACTCGTGACAATAGATCAATGGATTGAAGATAGCTGGAGTTTGAATGGGAATCAGTCATTCCGTTTCGTAGGGAGGGCGCCCATTTCCAAAAAACATGCGCCGGACGAGCCGCAACAGGGTAAAACGCCAATTGTTTTTGTGCCAAGGCCTGAACCGCTTGCATAGCCCTTTCGTGCAGATTAAACATCAAATGCAATGATGTTCCGCAGTCGCCAGCCTCGCAAGCCCCGCGTGGAATTGTTATTCCAGACATTCCATTAAGCTGATCGACCCATATTTTCTTTCTTGTCCTGAGCTCTCGCAACAAACTATCAAGCCTTTGAATCTGAACTCTCATGATAGCGCCAGAAATTTCTGAAACACGCATGGAACCACCCAATGCGTCGGAATTTTTTAAAAATCGATCGTGATTCGCTGGAAAAAACATGGCTGCTCCATCGTGAAAGGCAAAGGCCTTTTCGAAATGCTCTTGGCTATCCGTGACAATCAGGCCCCCTTCTCCGCACGAGATAATTTTATTTTCATTGAGTGAAAAACATCCCAGTTTTCCCCAAGTGCCAAGCGCCTTACCTTGAAATGAGCCTCCAAGCGCTTGGGCCACGTCTTCTATCACGGTCAAACGATGCTCTGAAGCGATGTCCATGATCGATTTAATGGGCGAGGCCATTCCATCCATATGGACAGGAATTAGGCAACGGGTACGTGGTCCAATTCTTTTTTTCAAATCCTTAAGATCAATACATAAATTCTCATCCACATTAACCACCACGACTTGCGCTCCTACTTGAGCAACTGCACTCGCTGTGGCGACAAAGGTATAAGCGGGTACTATGACCTCGTCTCCTGGGCCAATTTCACAAGCGCGTAAAGCCGCAATCAGGGCATTCGTACCACTAGAAACCATCAGCGAATGGCGTGTTTTTAATTTTTTTGAAAATTCCGCCTCAAAAAGGTCGCACTCACCCTGACCAGACATTTGATAACGAAAGAGTTTTTTTCTTTCAAAAACTCTGCGGACAGCATCGAGTTCAAGTTCGTCGATCTGAAACATAATTTGGAGTAGTACACTTTTTTTGAATTGGGAGCACTTCGATTCGATCACAAGAAGCACACGGTTTATATCTACTTCTAAATCCGACCTTTAACTCATTTCTAAAAGAATGGTAGCGAGGGGTTCGCCATATATCCATTAATTTCTGATTTCGAATGTTTCCCATGACAAGTTTTTCTTCGTAATCCTCAAAGCACGGCAAAACATTACCATCGAGAGTTACAACCAGAACGAGCCAGGGAATTTGGCAAGGAGTATGAATGAGGTGGGTTTTCTTGAGCGTTGGTATCAATCCCCCTCGATTGGTTAAGCGAATTTGCTCAAATCCACGAAAATCTACTTTCTCCTTTTCAAGCTCGGTAAGCGAATCATAAATTTCTTGAAAAATGTATTTTTTCTCGTTTTTGTGACGGGTAATGATAAATTGGTCCACCCCTGAATTTAACAAAGCCTGAAACTTATCGTAAGTCATCAGGGTGCCATTAGAATAAACTTCAATGGATGCTAATGGCAAGTTTCGACGCGTCATTTGCACGACGCCCTCTAAATCAGAATGGAGCAAAGGTTCGTTATAAAAATGAAAAGACACCCTGCCTGAGTAAGAGATCTCTGAAAGTTCGCTAATAATTTTTCCAAATAAAGCTGGATCCATTTCTCCGGTGTTTTTTCGGCTTAAAATCGAATTAGGGCAATACACGCAGCGTCGATTGCAAGCGTGGTTAATTTCAATTTCAATTGCAGTAAATAAATCTAAATAATTGACCAAAGCGTTCTCCAAAAAATAATAACCTAATTCATTACACAAGTTTCAAATAAGGTTTATAACAAAATTTAATGAAAAAGACCGTTGTATTGACCTCTGGACAAAACTTTGTCTGGCACAGCATGCAGGAAATAATTCCTGAAATTGAGCGATCCTGGTCTAGCACTCAGGTCGCGGACTCTCATCAGGTTGATATCATCAATGTTGACGACCTGCGTTTGTCTCACATTTTACCCCGAGTGATCGACGCAACCCATATAGTACTCGCCTGCTTTACTTTGAGACTCTGCCAAATTGGTAAACTACTTCGAGAAAAGTTTAAAATCGATGCCCGATTTATTATTTACGTTCACAACCAAGCTTCGATCGGTTTTTGGCCTTTTTTGGAATGGGGTTTAGGCGAAGTATTGCGAAGCTCTGATCTTTTTATTTGCTCCTCTAGCCGCGACGCCCTATCTTTAAACCAAGTGTTTTTCGATCCTCGCTCGGAGGTTGTCCCATTTACTTTGCCCGAACTAGGCCGGTCCTTACTTTCTGCCCAAACTCATCCCAATAAACCAGAGTCTAATTCCGAAATGGATCAAATCTGTTTTGCTTATATCGGTCGCATCTCTTCTCAAAAAAATATCCACACGCTGATTGAAGCTTGTCACATTCTGACTCGTGAACATCAAGCCCTCCCTTTTCGTCTTGAGATTTATGGTAAAGAAGACGGCCTGGGTTCGCCTAACATGGGCGTTCGTGATTTTGCCTACGAAGATTTTCTAAAAAATCTCATTAAATCCGTTACTATCGAAGCCCGGATTCAATGGATGGGTCATTGGGAGCGAATCGATCTCAATGAAAGAATGACTCGTAATAAGCCTATCTTTGTATCTGCGAGCTTACACGCCGATGAAAATTTTGGAATGGCGGCTTTTCGGGCGCTTTGCGGCGGCCAGTTGGCCGTGCTTAGCGATTGGGGAGGACACTATGACTTTAAAAGCGCTTTTAAAGAGCAAGTGTTTTTAGTCAAAGCTTATGGAGACTCCCATGGCCCATTTATCTCGCCCGCAGATCTGGCTCTACAGATGAGCGATGCGGCTAAGTTTAGCCACGCGAATTTACAAACTACCCCGCCTAACCCCTATTGCCCGATGCAGATTAAAAATCGTCTTCTGGACTTCCTTCACGAAGCGCGTCACCCTGATAGACAGCTTCAATTCACTTCGCTTGCTAGGGACATTCATTCGTTTCGTAAAAAATATCAATCTGAGGGTTCTGGTCCTTGCCAGATTTTTTCAAGTTACTCGGATCCTCTAGCTCAACCTTTATTTAAGGCTTATGGGATGACTCAGCATTCGAATGACCAAAAGCATTTCAAAGGAAAAATCTTGAAAACTCCCGCTTGGGTTCGATACTCGAATAACGCTTTTCACATTACTGATCCCCACCGCGGACATAATAAGATGGACATTTCTTTGGCTAAAGACGGACGCCCGGTTGAAACGCTCGATGGGACTCAGATTTTAGTCGATTTAACAAATGCACTCGAATTGATGGAGCGAGGTTATGTCTATTAAACCCTCGCGCATGCGACGCGAAGTTTGTCAAGCCAGCCTAGACATGCTTACTCGCCGAAGCAGTGCGTGGCTGAAAGAGAAATTCGATTCTCGACGTATTTGCT
>CAYJBA010000191.1:0-5816 GCA_964367865.1 uncultured Bacteriovoracaceae bacterium
TCTATGCGGACAACTCTATGTACAATGCTCGGTATGGATCGAATTAGCGAAATATTAAAGCGAGCCCGAGAGAAGTTTCCCCAGCTTTCCAAAAGAATATCTGAGGCTAGCGCACTAGTATGCTGGGAAGAAGCCGTAGGCCCGGGAATCGCAAAACATACCCGTGCAATCTGCGTCAAAGATGGGGTTCTTTGGGTAGTAGTGGACCACCCCATTTGGAAATCTGAGCTTCACTACCGCAAGCGACAGATCCTCGAACTTCTCAATAAAATGTCGGATGGAAAATCCGCAAAATCGGAAATCATTCAAGATCTGTTGCTGCTGTCGCCTAGAGAACGATTTTAGAATTAGATGTTTAGCCTTTTCTAAGAATGTAAACAACGATCCCAACGAGAAAAAACACTACGCCAGCCATTGCCATGGCAAAACCGCGCCAAAAGGATACCTTTTCGATTTTTCCAAGGACCACGGGTCTATAATGAACAGACTCTTTTTGTACTCGAACTAAATCCACAGGCGTCCGCGAAGCGGTAAGTCCACCGAGCGAACCTGTACCGCCTTTTTTCTTGGGTTGAAACTCGCGTAAAGCGCGATTGGTAATCATGGCCGTTTCATCCACCGCAGATTCGAGCCGGTCAGCGAGTTCAGGGAGGTCAATATCCGCTAAATCAGCGTCATTGCCCCCGTCTGTATCTTCTTCGAAGTCTTCATCTTGCTCAACAGCTTGAGTCTGAGTGACCGTGACGTCATCGTCCAGGGTAGTGGGCACTACTGGAGCCGAAGCAATTTCAATTCCTAACTGACTAAAAACTTCTTCATCCTCGTGCAGATAAAACCAATAGTGATTTGCCAAACACACTTCGTCCTCCGCAGTCAGTTCGCCTTTCTTAATCATATGAAGTACGTGGTCCCTGGGAAACGGGCCAGTAATCCGATTGCGAGATGTGCGGACAAGCCATTGATCCATAAGGGTTACTTTCTACAATACCTTGTGAACGCTCGAATTCAAACTTCAAAGGCTCGCATCGTGCGACGCTCTGCATCTAGAAACGACCGAATTGCGGGTTCAACAGCTAATTTAAATGCCTTGGGTTTTCCCCAAAAAAGAATTTTGCCCTCGTGCAAAAATGCAATGTTATCCGCCAGTAAAAGTGCGGATGGAATATCGTGACTAATCACAATCGAAGTGAGGCGAAGCCTCGTTTTTAGCGCTTCAATCAGTTCGTCCACTGTAGTGCGAGTCACAGGATCGAGTCCGGTGGTCGGCTCGTCATAGAGTAGAATCTTAGGCTCTCGAATAATCGCTCTGGCTAAACCTACCCTCTTTCGCATACCTCCGGAGAGTTCGTTTGGAAATTTATCGTATCCATTGAGCATTCCAAGTGTACCCAGTGTCGACTCTACTTTTTCGCGAATTGCCGACAGCGGCAGAGCCGTATGTTCCCGAAGCGGAAACGCGACGTTGTCAAAAACCGTCATGTCATCAAAAAGAGCCGAGTTCTGAAATAACATTCCAAACTGAAGTCGATATTGAATCAAGGCCCTCGAGTCAAATTTAGAAATGTCTTGTCCCATCACCGAAATCGAACCCGAATCCGGAATTAAGAGCCTCAGCAGATGCTTGAGGAGCACTGATTTTCCAGCACCCGAGGAGCCTAAAATATAGGTGAGCTCTCCTTGTGGAAAATCAAGATCTATACCCTTGAGCACGAGATCTCGCCCATCTCGAAAACTTTTTACCAAGCTCCGTACTTGAATGGCTGATTGCCCCGACATCCGTCTAGCCGCCTTCCAGATTTCGCGACACTCGAGACGAAACAGAGGTAAAAAGTTCGTATGGAATTGTATTCGCCGCCTTAGCCTGTGCCCAAATGTCCACATGCGGTCCAAGGATTTCCACCCAGTCGCCAACTTTGGTTTTCGGATCGCAGCTCACCGCACTGAGATCCATGCTCACGACTCCTAGAAATCTTTCAGCTCTGCCGTTTACCCACGCATGTCCTTGATTGCTCAGGGCTCTCTTTATGCCGTCCGCATATCCAGCCGAAAGGATCGCTGCATGGATCGGCTCGTCCCTGACAACGTATGTTCCACCGTACCCTATGCGCTCACCGACTTTTAGCCGCCTCACTTCGACGACTTGCGCTTGCAAGGTCATCACGGCCTCTAAGTCTCTGATCGAGGCGTCGGCCCAAGGAGGTGTGCCATAGAGCGAAATCCCCGGTCTCACCACATCGGTCATTTGATCGAGCTTAAAATATTTGTTGTTCCAAATCGAAGCACTATTACCCAGGTGAAATAAAACCGAGGGAAAAGAGCTATGCACTTGATTTCGAATCCACTGAAATTGCTCAATTTGATTGCGTGTGACCTGTGCTTGGGGATTTTCGCCCATCGCTAGATGAGAGAGAACGCCGGTTAAGTTTTCTGCCCCCGGTTTATTTTTCAAAGACTTAACCACACTCGAAACGAGCGATGGGGTCATTCCTAATCGATTCATCCCCGTGTTAAATTTTAATTCAAAGGGAACTCTCTCGTGCCACTTTCCTTTCAGAAACGAATGCCAACACCGATCTGAAGCAATAATGGGCGTTAACGCATGCAACTCGCAGAGTTCTCCTTTTTCGTCCGTCCAAGGGCTTGTACCGGAGAAAATAAATATTCTCGCCTTTCGACCTGCACCACCCAGGGCGCGGCGAATCTCGATTCCTTCTTCTAAAGTAGCCACTCCTAAACCGTAGAGTTTCGGAAGATGCATCAACTCTCGAGACGCCCAAACTGCCCCATGTCCGTACGCATTAGCTTTAACCATGGGTAAGATAGAAAGCTCAGGCACAAGCTCCCGGATGATTTCATAATTTTTTTTAAGAGCCCGAGCGTTTACTGAACATACAACACGGGGGAGAGACGCAGACGCGTTTTTGGGCCGTCCATTGGATCTCTTGATAAACGCGTCGGGCCCTTCATTGATTGAGCGAAGGGTCATATTTGCGTTTTCCGGAATTACCGCCGATCACTGGAAGTGTGGACTCTAAATCATCTTTCAAAATATTTCGACCCGATGAACCGTTACCGCGTTGCTTTTGAGGTTGAATCCACGCCGCGGTAGACGCTGCCGCTTTTGATAACTCAGTCGAGATTTTTGGATTTTTTTGTTCGGAGACCGGAACTTGTCGCAGGAGCCAAGTTGAAAGCGTAAATGCGAGGAGAAGCGCAACTCCCAAGCTTAATAAACCAGCAGCAACGAGCTCTAACCAAGGAAGCGAAACACTTTCACTCGAAAGTACCTTTTCGACAACCACACCTAGATCCATTTGCCCCATTCGCATATAAGACAAAGTAGTCTGAAGCAGATCTATCGCCGGGTAAGTTCCTGCACCCGAAATGCGTTCTCCTAAAAACAGCGGCTGAAGAGACTGTTTGTACAGGCTGGATGAATCAATCTTTGAACCCACATAGGAGGAAATCGAATGAGCCAAAAGAGTTCCATCTTTGCCAACGAGATAGGCCCTGAGTAATCCCCCTTCGCTATGTGCTCTCCACTTTTCAAAAATAGGAA
Source organism: uncultured Bacteriovoracaceae bacterium (assembly GCA_964367865.1). Classification (GTDB taxonomy): domain Bacteria; phylum Bdellovibrionota; class UBA1018; order UBA1018; family UBA1018; genus CAYJBA01. The sequence goes on from CAYJBA010000191.1 coordinate 3,560, forward strand.
ATCCCTCCATCGGGTAGAAGAGAGCTGCCAGCAGCCCGCGGGCTCCTATTGGAAAAGTCATTACCAGGGGAGTCTTTCGCTCTCCCTCCACTCGCGGCATCGCGATCATTCCTACACCGCGCCGCTGAGTTTCAAGCAGATTTCCGGATTCAACCAGAGCTTTTAAATATCCAGCTTCGAACGTCGCGTCGGGCGAAAATCCTGGTTTCCTTAATGTTTCTAAAATATTCCACTTTCCATCTTCTTTGAGCTCAAGCTGCGTGAGAAAAAGAAGTGGGCCCTCAGGGAGAGATTGAATTTTATGGCCCTGAGACTGGGTTTGGTAGATAGCAAACGCACGACTCCGAATCGAATCCGTTGCACTCCAAAGGCTTTCCGTCAACATCCTGGCCTGAGAAGTTACTTCTTCGACTCTCATAGAATCGAGTCTGGATTCTGGAATCTGCGAAATGTTGCGAATAGCGCGAAACCCCGCGCCCAGCGCGACGAAAAGCGGCGCCAGAACGCAAAAGAAAACAATCAGATTGAGCCTTCCGTGACTCTCAAGTTTTCGCATGTTATACCGCCATCCATGATACCGGAAATACCTGACTTCCCGCAAGTCCTGATCCTAGGTACTGGGATCGCAGGACTCAGTGCGGCACTTAAATTTGCAAAAAAAGGGCTAACCGTAACCCTGGCATGCAAATCCGATCCGATGGAAGGTGCAACGCGCTATGCCCAAGGCGGCATCGCATCTGTTTGGTCTGATCAAGATAGCTTTGAGGACCATAAAAAGGACACTTTGGGGGCAGGAGTCGGGCTTTGTCACGAGCGGATTGTCGATCTTTGCGTTCATGAAGGTCCCACACGGGTTAAAGAGCTGATTGATTTAGGTGTCGAGTTTACACGCCGGCTAACAGGTGCTCCAGTCGAGGGTTTTGATCTTCATCGCGAAGGCGGACACAGAAAGCGCCGCATTTTGCACGCCGATGACTTAACTGGACTTGCGATTGAAAAAGCGCTCTTGGCGCGCGTCAGAGAGCAGCCCAAGATACGACTGATCCAAGATACGGTCGCTGTAGATCTCATTACTGAAGGAAAAATTTTTAAACGCTGGAGGCGGCTTGGACGATGCCTGGGAGCTTACCTGCTCGACACTAAAACCGGAAAAGTAGAAACCGTGGGCGCTGAAATCACGGTCATTGCAACGGGAGGAGCCGGAAAAGTCTACCTTTATACCTCCAATCCCGATACTGCGACGGGCGACGGGATTGCCATGGCGTACCGAGCCGGAGCCCACATTGCCAATATGGAATTCATGCAATTTCACCCCACTTGTCTGTTTCATCCTACCGCAAGAACATTTCTCATCTCCGAAGCAATTCGGGGCGAGGGCGCAATTTTGAGGTCCTTGAGTGGCGACGATTTTATGGGCAGATATCACGAGATGGGCTCTCTTGCTCCGCGTGATGTTGTGGCTCGCGCGATTGACATGGAAATTAAAAAATCAGGAGACAAAAATGTATTTCTGGATTGCTCCAACATTAACGGAGATGTCCTTAAGAAAAAATTTCCGAATATTTTTGAAACCTGTAAATTCTACGGAATAGATATCACGAGCGAAATGATTCCCGTGGTTCCAGCGGCTCATTATACTTGTGGCGGAGTTTTGACCGATGAAAATGCACAAACAACTATTTCTGGGCTTTACGCCGTGGGAGAGGCCGCTTGCACGGGCCTTCATGGCGCCAATCGCCTAGCCAGTAACTCTCTTCTGGAGGGGGTAGTCTTCGCGCACCGTGCAGCCGAACATGGCGCAAATTTAATCGAGTCAGGTTCATTGGCGCGCGAGTCCGCGCCCCTTCCAGGGGGCTTGCCAGAGTGGGATATTGGCCATGCAGTTGAGCCTGAAGAAAAAATAGATATCGCGGCAAATTGGCTCGAGATTCGAAGTCTCATGTGGAATTACGTCGGGATCGTAAGGAGCAACCGTCGGCTCGAGCGAGCCAGACGCCGAATCGAACTTCTAAAAGCCGAGGTCAATGCCTACTATTGGGATTTTTTGCTCAGCAAAGACTTAGTAGAACTTCGAAACCTCTTAACTGTGGCTGACCTGATCGTACAATGCGCGTCCCTCAGAAAAGAAAGTCGCGGGCTTCATTATACCGTAGATTTTCCTGAGACGGATGACACGTATTTTAAGCACGACAGCATTCTTTAAGCAAAGTGTCTCACTCGAGCTAGTTAGCTCTGCTGGGTCAGTGGTTTTCATACA
>CAYJBA010000192.1:0-5786 GCA_964367865.1 uncultured Bacteriovoracaceae bacterium
AGTCATGCAAAGTAAACTGATCACGATCCAAATAAAAATAAATCTAGGATTAGTCTTAAATTGCTGTCCATAAGTTATTGCGATCCCAACATTTAGAACGAAGAAAAATGGAAGTCCATATCTGATCAATTGAGAATCTGAGGCAACCCAAGCCAAAAGCGCCAAGGAAAAAATTAATGACATTTTCAGAAAAACACCCGGCAACAAGAAGCGCCTTTTAATGATCATTACCGTCAGGCCAGAAACCAAAATAGCGTCATACATAAAGAAAGGCGACAAAATCTCAAAGAACGCTTTTAGGAAATTCGAAGCTCCTTCACTTTTCCAATATTGGAAAAACGGTAATTTCAAAAATGCGCCTGCTCCAGAAAAAAAGTTTTCATGAGTCACAGCGGCATTGTGACCTCCCCACATCAAGTAGGGAATTAGGGGTATAAAAGCTGCGCAAATGAATACAAAACATCGCTTGAGCCGCCTAGGGGCAGGCACTTGTCCCTCTAATGCAAGGCTAATAATCGCGCTAAAAAAAAAGAGCAAAACGCTCATATGAATTTGGACGGCGAGACCCATCCAAAACCCAATGAGTGCCAATTGAGAATATTTTCTAGGGGGACCTACCAGAAACGCATTTATAATGACCACATAAAATAAGCTTATAAAGGACGGGTTCCAAAAAATAGAGAGGTTTACCTGAACGAAATAACAGCTGAGCAGAAGAACGAATCCAGATATAGCTGAAATAAAACCAAATTCATTTTTTAATTTCCTAAATAATAAAAGGACGGAAAGGGCTGCTAAAAAGACACCCAAAAATAAGACTCCATCCAAACCCGCTCCTGTGGCCAATGGTATCGAAAGTAACCAGTAATAAAAAGGACCTGGCGTACGACCACCGCCGGACAGACTGGGGCCAAACCAAACAAAATGCCCGCGTAGTAAATCTTGTGCATAGGAGATGTCTCTTGCGTGATAAATTTCTGGATAAAATACGCTGCCAAATAAAGGATAAAGAAAGGCCCATGCCAAGAGGAAGAGAAGTATACCTTCAATTGCCTCTATAAGTTTTGGGCGCCCGGCTGAAACCGCAGCGAAGTCAGACATTAGGCTCCCTATTAAGCCAAGAACTCGTCTTTCAATAGATCTAAAGGTGCTATTTTTGGATTTCATCAGGCAAATTGTGGGCAAAAGTGGAAAACGTCATTCGTATATTGGTGAAATAGATTGGAATAGACAGGCCACTGTTTGCGAAGTGCCGATCGACTTCGCTCCTGCTTCGATAGCGAGGTAAATACCCGCCGCTGTTTCTTCCGTACGTAACACCAACATAACTAGAATGGAGAAGTCGAGCAATGAGCATCCTATTTTCAGAAAAGCTATGAATTTGTGCGATCGCGGGATGTTGCGTTAAAGCGGTTACGATTTCATGATCCTCCAGCCAATCCATGAGCCCTAAAGAAAAACAGAAATCACTAGTTGAAATTTCAGTTATTTCTTCAGTAACATTTCTGCAAACGAATTGAGTTTGTCCAGTGAGTCCCAATTGACTGGCACGAGCTGCTGCGTTGGAAATTGCAATTTGTGAGAAATCATATCCCGTATACCGGGAAATGCCTGCGCGAAATAAATCCTCGATCAGCAACCCGGACCCGCAACCTAGCTCTACAATCCTCTTGCCTGCCAGGTGATTTTTCATCAGCTGAAGAAACAGTGCTCTACGCGACCTTAGCGAAAAACTAAACGGCCTTTTTTGAAAGTAATTTCTATACTCCCAGTTCAAAATTCTGCCGTCCCAATACTGTGATTTGTTTATACTAAACATTTGCCTCCCTTCTAACACCATTACTTTCCAATATTTATCAAAAACTGTGTTGCAGCCGCTAGATCTTCGCAATTGTTATCACTCATGCTCGATATCTTATCTGAAGAATTGCTATCGATGAGTTGTTGAAGGCGGGTGAGGTCTTTGTTTATACTATTTGGTTCCGACCGAATGCCTAATCCGTTACGCTCGATATAATCTGCATTGATGTGCTGTTCATAGTGTCGGGGAATAGGAAAAGTTAGAATTTTTTTTCCTAGCGCGATTGCCTCGGAGATTGTACTGAATCCCGCATTGCTCACTATAAAATCAGCGGTCAAAAAAAAAGGTTCTAAATTTTTTTGCCTTCCAAAATATGAAATTTTGTGTGTAGAAAGACCCTCTGCGCCGACCACGGAAAGGGTCTTAATCTGATCACATTCCGAAAGTTTTTTAATAATTTGATGCGTAATTCCCAACCCAGACCCGCTGCATATCACTAAGGCATGGCGAAGTGAGGATGTCTTTGAAAAAAAGGGTAACAGTGGACTTCGAACCAGACTTGAAAAAAAGGATATTCCGCTATTTGCAGGCAGTTCATTTTTAAAAAAACAAGGCGATAGCTTGAAGTCAGATAGCGTGGATTGTAAGAAATGATCTAATTTTTCAAGGAGGTAATGAAAAAACAGTCCCTTTTTAAGAGGGGCAGGCGTAGAGCCTGAAGAGGCGAAAGTAAAAAAGACATTGTTAATCGCTACTAGTGGCGTTCGTACTAGCCAACGAATCAGGAAGGCAGAATATTCCGAATCTACGGCGATCCATTGATAGTGAGACTGGCGTTGAAGCCGTAAGAGCGTTCCAGCATTCAAAATGAGGCGAATAAAGGCAATCGGAATCAGGCAAACAGAAGCTAGAAACGAAAGTTGCCCATCCCGACTTCCGTACGAAAAAGAATGAATTGAAAATAAATTTCTAACATTGCCAGAGCCTTGAAAATACCAAAGGCCGTTATTCGAAGTCGCAACATCAATCTCAACCCCGCGTCTTGCGAGGCTTTCGATTAGGCCTCCACAGCGTGTTGAGTTGCCCAGTCCAAATCCACCAATGACGAAAAGCACTCGGGTAGTTTGAGATGGCGGCTTAGCTGCGATGCATTCCATAGTCTAGATTTACCATCTATCTAACGTAGAGTAGACTAGAATAAGCCGTTCGAAGGCCTATTTCAAGTTCCTGATTTGATCCCCATGTGATTTATCCCTCTCAATTCGCCGAAAATCCCGCACTCGCTGAAAATCCCGATTGCTAGGAGAGAAAAAGCACACGTTGATCAAAGCAAGAACTTGAAAAAGGGGCTTTGAACAGCTTATCCTTAATGGTGGGCTACGAATTGAGTCGCTATTCAGAGGCGGACATCCAAAATATCGCTGAAACTTCCCTGTTTTGGAAACAGAAATTTCCGGCCACCTCTCGGCTTGAGGTGGCGCTCGAAAAAGAGTTTCACCTCTATTTGCAGTATATGATGATGAATGAGGCCGATCCGCTGAGGCCTGAATCTCAGTGGCTCGATCGCTGGCTTGAACCTTCAACAAATTTGGATGTTTATGACCTTCGATTAAGGGTTCTGGAGAGGTTGGCTAGCTGCCCCCTGGTTCGATTTTCGTCTGAGGTACCAACGCAGAGGGGTCCTGCACTTGCTTACCCGGATGCTTTTCACTATCGAAATTGGAGAAAATATTATTCGGAAATTTTTAAGAGGTCCCGCGCTGTTTTTCAGAGCATCACAACGGAGAAAGTCATCGATTTAGAAAAGAAAACCCTGCCTTTTTACCTCGCAATGCAGCGTCTTGAAAAGCTAGATACTTCGAAATCTCCTCTAGGAGATGGCTTTGTAAACCCCACTCATCTCGAGACTCACCGATGGGTTGCTAAAAAGCTCGTTCGACTATTGAGGGACAAGGCCAATGGCGATTATCGAATATTAGAGCTGGGTTGTGGGAGCGGGGTGTTACTGCGGGAGCTGGGCCTTCTATTTCCCCATTCCCAATTTGTAGCGACCAACCTTTACGGAAAGTGGGGTGTCCATCCGGAGGTAATTGGTAATTCTAGAGTTACTATACTTTCAGAAACGATCGAGGAAGCAGTGCTGCAGGCAGAAAGTTTTGACGCTGTAATCAGTACCGAAGTGATTGAACATTTGGTCAATCCATCTGATATGGTAAAACGCGCACATGAGCTTTTGCGGCCTGGTGGCGTTTTTATTATGACTGCACCCAGTTTGCATGTTCAGTATCTATTTAACAATCCCATGACCTACCTCTATAGCTTATTGAGCTTGGTTTGGGTTAGTGTCCTTCCGCCGTTTCACAATCTATGGGAGCCATTGACCGATTTGCAGATTATTCATTATTCTTTTAGCTACGGACAATATCGGAACCTATTTAGAAAATATTTTTCAAATGCAAAGATAGATAGTACGCGCTTTACGCATCTCGAAAAGTTTAAGCTGCAAAAGGTGGTTCCGTATATTCCGATCCTTTGTAGGTGGGGAGGGATACTTGTTGCTTCGGGCCGGAAGTAGTGATCAGTGCGGAAGTCTTTGCGAAAGGTAATACTTGTAATCGCCTTCGTAAATTCGATTTTCGCCATCTTTCGACTGGGTGCCCTTATCAATTTCAAAAGCCCGATTGGCAATGTGTTTTAAAAAATGCCTGTCATGGATTACGAGCATTACCGTGCCATCAAAGTCTTGGACGGATCGGAGTAAATTTTGTGAGACTGAATATCCAGGTGGTTAGTGGGTTCGTCTAAAATTAAAAGGTGACCCAGCCGCTCCCGGAGGGGGCCCCAAGTAGGCGGGGTTTTCAGCGAGTGGGGGATTTTCGGCGAAGTCAGGGGGATAAATCACATGGGGATCAAATCAGGAACTTGAAAAAGGGCTTTTGAACGGCTTATCCTTTAATTTAAACAAGCCGGTTACAGTCACTGCTCCTGGAGCTGGCGCACTTCAGCCTGGCCAACAAAATGCATTGCAAAATTTTGATCTTTATCACATTAGCTTAAGGCTTAGTCGAGCCGAACTGACCGCTCAAAAAAGCGGGCACTCAAGTTGGATTTCGCTTGAATTTAAATTGCGGTCAAAAAGCTGATTATACCCATACCGTCGAAACCGTGTTTGATACTGTCACCAAAAATATCCACAAAGTGCATCGTAAGTTGAGTCTATAATTGCGATCCGGATAGAAAAAATGTTATTTACTGAAGTCCCGACTGAAGTTTGAAAAGCACAGTACGAGGATTAGCACCAACGGAAAGGCTTTCGGTCGTAGCAGTCAGCGAACCGGTAGCTAAGTCGATGTTAAAAATCCCCAGAGTTTGCTCACCCGCAAATGCAACTGCCAAATGTGTTCCGCTTAGTGGATCAACGGCCAAGCCAAAAGGTTGCGTTGATGTATTGTAAGAAAATGGCGATCCAGGCACGGCGCTTAGATTTCCTGAAGTCGCGTTGATCGATAATACTGAGATATTATTTGAGGTTGTATTTGCCGCAAAAAGATATTTGCCACTGGGTTCTGTGGCCAGCCGCACGGGCCCCGTACCTCCTACTACAAAGGTAGCCGGTGCGGTAGCCGTTAGCGCGCCTGTTCCCGAGTTGATAGTCCACCCCGACAGCGTTCCAGCGGTTTCATTAAGTGCATATAAATAGCGGCCAAGGACATCCATTGCAAGAACTCGAGGTCCAGTTCCAGAAATGTAAGTATTGATGACTGTTAGGTCACCCGTTCCAGAGTTAATCGAAAATGCGGTAACATTATTTGAACCAAAATTAGCAACATAAAGAAATTGCCCCGTGGGATCAATGACAATCCAGGAAGGATTAGCGCCCGCAGCCCTTGCGTTTACGGTAGTCAATACTCCGGTAGAAGGTTCGATCGACTTGATTGAAATATTACTTCCACCCAAATTACTATTTGCCTAATAGACATACTCA
>CAYJBA010000193.1:0-5769 GCA_964367865.1 uncultured Bacteriovoracaceae bacterium
CCCCCGCCCCCCGCCCACCATCATATTTCTAATCAGGGGGCTGGCCGCGTCAATCATCCCCCTCCTCCTCCGGGCGGTGGCGGCGGACATCATCCCCCTCCTCCTCCGGGTGGCGGACACGGACCACGTCACCCATTTATTGGGGACATCGAATAATTATTTAAATTTAATTGGAACTTCTCAAAAGCCGGCTCACAAAGGTGGGTCGGCTTTTTTAATGTTCAAAAAAGACACGAATACAGCCTGCGATAGTCATACGAGGTCGGAACGAATGGTCTTTTACGCCCTCTAATCTAATTTGTTTTCTTTGTGCATAACTAAAATTTCGAGTCAAATTCGGCCACTCTTGTTCTAACTGAGAAATGACCTTCCAGTCTTTGCCTCTATAATTTCCATACTTTCCGGCAGGAACCATTTCTCTTCCAAATTCTTCAACAGCTATGGGGTCCATTCCCCGGTCAACTCCGTCGGCCATCGTTATAATATGTTCAAAGGCCATAAAGACAGGGTTGACTGATATTTTCCTCGGTACATAAAAGTGAGTCCAAACATAATTTTTTTCTAAGCGGTTCATTTTTCCTACAATTTGCAAGGATTCCTCGCTGAGGCCCTTTCCAAAATTTTTAAAAAGCACACCACTGTAGGGTGGGACTAATTTGTAAATATCGTGATAGGCAGCCCGGCCGCGAATCATCTCGGGATTGATGTCCGCGTAGGTTTCAGGTTCTGCTTTTTTTAGAAGCTCAAGTGCCCGAACAGCGAGGATCTCTACGCGAGCGATATGGGCGTTTACATGAACCAAATAGTCATCGAGGGTCTGCACCGATGAGCCTTGGCTAAATGCCGTCACCCCCCAAAACAATACAATTGCGATTCTCAACCCAAAGCCCGACCTCATCCCCTTCTTATCGGTTTAAACAAAGATTATAGAAATCAAATTAAATAATTGACACTATGCGTCTTTTATTCTAAAAACCTATTGAATTAGGAAAATCTAAGTATGAAAAAAGGTTTGCTGGCCCTCTTAGTTATTATGTCGCTTAGCGCTTCGGCGTGCAGAGAATGCACGAAGGCCCAAGAGAAAATCATTGGCCCGATCAATCTTGCTCAAATTTATATGGATGCTGAACCCAGTCCTGAGGCGCTCGCAAGCAATGGTTGCCGCTACTTAGTTTTTCAACTCCAGTACCTTACAGAAGCATCTGAAATGCTTAGAGAATATGCGATGAGCGAGTACTCTCCCGAAAAATCTCACTGCACCAAATGGGTGGAGTCTACTCGCTACGTTTGCTCGAACCCTGAACCCTCGAGTACTTGCCAATGGACCCCTTTCTCGCGCTGTGAAGGCTGGATCAAAGCCACCAAATCCGAAAACTGGAATTATGACTCGACCATGAAGCTCGCGGATTACTTAGACGGCCTTGATCGCGTGGTTCAAAACATGTGCAAACTTGCGTTGGCCGGAAATTACCGCGCTACTGCAATTCAAGCCGAAGGGGTCCGCCGATTTATTAGAGAGAAAGTTATGGGACTTGGAATGCAGTTTTATTACTCAAATTCGTGTCAGAAATAGGAGTGGTTGATGAGTCGTTCTGAGCTAAAAACAAAATTTATTCTGACATTCAGTATCTTTGGTTTAACGATTGCATTTATTAATGCGGGTTGCGCACGAAAAACCGTAAAAGATTTTCAACTTTCCGATTCAAACAATTGCCCAACCGATCTTGCATGTTTGAGCTGGGAAGCGAACTCAGAGTCGGATTTGGCAGGGTACAAAATTTATGTCGGCACGGCACCCGGTACTTATGGTGGGCCAATTACAATTGGAATGGTGCCCGCTTATGATGTTTCAGGACTCGTACCAGGCGTCCTTTATTATTTCGTGATTACCGCATATGACGTTGCCGGTAACGAAAGTCTCTACTCGAACGAAGTTTCAAAGTTAATGCCCTAGGTGGATTAAGCTTCACTAGAAAAGATTTACTTCACCATCTTAGCCGTCTCCCGGCTGTACTCCATTTTTGCCTTCGCAATATCAGGATGAGTCAGCACCATTTCTAGCGCAAATGAAGTAGATTTTTCATCGAGAGCTGGTTTTTCATAAAGCAAAATATTTAAGATTTGAACCCCGTTTTTGGTTGTAGTACCTGCGAAACTCAAATACTCGCAAAACTCATTGACGAGCGCAAGGATCCTGGCCATGGGAGTAATTCCGGATCTCAGGAGTCTCAAGGGATAACCCTGCCCGTTTACATTTTCATGATGTTGAGCAACGATGCGAATCACCTCTTCTGGAATATTTGGAATCAGTGCGAGTTTCTGCGCCCCAATCGTCGGATGCTGCTGATAGGTTGCAAGCTCCTGCCTTTCTAGTTTTCTTGGATCTTTTTCTCGGATCGCTTCAGGAATTTCTTCCATTCCAATGTCATGAAAAAAGGCGCCCAGCACAAGGGCAGTAATATTTTTCTGGGTGCTCCATCCCATGACTTTAGTCATCAAAGCACAGAGCAAAGCACACGATGCCGCATGCTTATAGCTCGAAGGGCCACCACCTTTGATCGTCTCTAAAATGCCCTCAACATGCGTGCTCGTATCTATAACTGACAAACTATGGTTGATGATGTCTTCAGCCGCAGCAACACTTGCCTCTTTGATCCCCGCGACCTTCAGGTTTTCATACGCGACCTGGCAAGCGTGGCGGATCAACTTTGCGCGTTTGGACTCTTGAAACTGAACTGAACCCTTTTTTGTTGCCGCCTGAATTACCGCGGAGTTGACTTGCATGTAGTGGCTAAAATCTTCTTTCGTGAGCCAAAATTCGTTAACCCCTTTTTTTCGAAACGCCTCGATTCGAACGAGGTTTAATTCATCTCCACTGTGTGAAATACGAATAAATTTTGTCGCATCGATTCGAATATGAATCGAATAAGGGACTTTCTTTCCCACTAAAAAATCATCAATGGGAACTCGGGCAAATCCAGAAGCATCGGCCGAAATAATATCGTCTTTAGCGGGTTCCGATAAATCACTTACAGCGCTTTGCACCTGCTTTAAAACTTCGTCTAGCTTTAGAGGCTTTAAAATAATTCCGTTAGATCTAAGATCGTTCAAAACCCAGAGTTTTTGCGGGTCAGTCCCATCCGCGATCAAGATCACCTTTAATTTTGGAATATTTGCTCGGGCCCAATTCAAGATTTGAATCCCGCCTGTCTTAGGGAGCTGGACATCGGCAATAACCAGGTCAAAGGATCCACCCGTAAGCTTTGAAATTCCGGCATCGCCATCGTTAACGGTTTCGACTTCGAACCCCTTATTGACCAAAATTTCAGAAATCATTTCCTGGATTTCAGTTTCATTTTGAATGAGCAGTACTTTCATAGGCTTAATGAATAGTATAGCCGACCGCAAGTCGCTTTGGGTATATCAAATTGGTCCAGAAATTTTAGCGAATGCCCTGTACCAGACCGTCAGTCTGAGTAGCGTCAATTCCAAACCAGTGCATTAAGGTGGGATGCACATCCATATGGGTTACGGGGTATATTAAATCAGACAAAGGACGCTCCGATCCGAAAGTGGTGACAATAAACGGAATCACTTCATCCTCATCCACAACATCACCATGATCGCCCCAAAACAAAATTCGATGCCCACCATGGTCCGACGTGACTATAACGAGCCATTCTTCGCCACGCTGAGAGATCGCGACTTTTACCGCATTGATGAGATTTCCAACTAAAATATCGGCGTTAGCAATCGCAGAAATATAAGCATGATTACTGTCAAATCCGTGGGCATGTCCGGTAGAATCAATCTGGTCAAATACGCCCATGACAATGTCGCTTGAGCTGTCTTGAATTTTAGCTTCCATCCATTTTGAAAGTTTTGAGTCGCGTGCTTGGTCCTCGCCATTGAGAGATAGCCGCGCATCCAGATTGCAACTTTGTAAGTCATCCACTCCTACTGTTGGACCATGAGATCCGCTTCCACATTCGTAATCCAGTACTCCAGGCTCTACGGACTTTCCTTTTCTGGCAGTAACAAAGGTCGCTACGCCGCCAGCTGCGGTTTTTAGTCCGTGATCTTTTGCGCGCTTAAGAAATGTCGGATAGCTCAATGAGGAGGTCGAAAAAATTTTTAAATCATGGTGCGAGTTATTTTTAATTAAATGATGAAAATTCTGCGCTCCAGTCAACACCGACGCCCACCCAGGACCAGTTTTCCATTGATAACCCGATTGATACCTCGGTCCCTGATGCGTTTTTGCACAACGCGGATCTGTGTCCTGCGTACAGGCCGCGTACTTACCGCTCAACATGAGTTCAAGAAGATTGCGTGCTTTGTTCTTAAGATAGGTTGCATCGTAAAACTGATTTCCTGTGGTTCCATCGAGTCCGATGACTAAAGCTCGTCGCCGTTTAGTTGAAGGATTGCTGGGATCACTGGGAATCGGATTTTGCTGATTACCGCCGCCAGGAATTGTCGGATTGCCGCCAACAAAACTCCAATCGGCCGAATCCGTTACGCCACAGCTTGACTGAACAAGCATCAGGGACAACGCAGCGACACTGAGTACCTTTGCGCTATTCTTGCGCGATAAAATTCGTCCGTAACTCACTCATTTTGAGTCTAAACACGTGCAAAATAAATTCAATAGGAAGATTCTACCGCTCAGTTTTTTGTTCGATTTTTTTGAAACAAAATGACGCCAGTCTGCGCGTCAATTACGACCTGTACTCCACTTGACACGTATTGATACGCGTACTTGCCTGACGGGTTATCCCTCGTGGCATACTCGCGAGCTACCCATACAATTGAGCTCATAGGCTCGCTCGGAGGAGAAAAATTATTAACGCCAGAAATTTCATTTTCGACGCGTAGTCCTGAAAGATAATCCGAGTCCAAACGATTGAGTCCACCATGCAAATCCAATTGCACAGTCACCTGTCCAAACGGCGCAACGGGCAACCCCTTCAGTGTTTGCTGAAAATATACGAGAGCCGTATTTTCGGTAAGTCGTACCACTGGCTCACTTAAGGGTGATTCGGGACGAATTCCAATCTCGTCTCTTAACAGCCCTAAGATCTCCTCTGCTCGACGGATTGCATCTGCTTCATTTGCGATGACCTCACGTCTTTGAAAGCGAAACTCCTTCGAGGCGCGAATCGAAACCAGTCGATTGCTTTCGCCGATTTCTATTTTTACATCCGGACCGAACTGAGCCCGCAGTTGTTTTAGTAATTTATTTTTAGAGTTTTCGGGTGGCGCCTTGTTTTTTTGCTGGGAGGTAATTTTTGTTTTTTGAGAGGATAAAATCGACACTTTACTGGTAAAAAATGATTTTTGCCAAATGAATAATACTGCACACGGAATGGATATAGCTAACAGAACAGAAATGACCAAAATGCTATTGAATCGTCGCATACACACTAATAACTGAAGTGGGCCCATTGCTGGGCTTCGCTTCGACCTGAAATTCTATATTCTTTCCATGCACCGCGCTTGCATTAACCTTCATCCATAATCCAGTAGTCCAGGTCTCAGAGGAGAATGGATTGGTCTGAAAATAAGTGTTTCCGGTCGGTACACCGAAATTGGCATTGCCTTTGAGCGCGTCGACAATCGATGTGCCATTTATTTTTCCATAAATGACCTGACTTCGACTCGTTGAAATATTTCCGGTGTTGTACTTTGCATCCAAAAAGCTGATTTCGGCGGGGGCTGTAACAGTGATCTGAACCCCTCCCGCGGTCACGGCCGAATTATTTTGAA
>CAYJBA010000194.1:0-5717 GCA_964367865.1 uncultured Bacteriovoracaceae bacterium
TATTGCCATATGTACGCTATGCGTAACAGCGGGTGAATTGGTACGTTTTGCATTTGCCGATGACCTGCAAAATCTTTTAGGGCAACCTTCCAGACAAATTTCTTCTGAAGAACCAATTTATCACGACGAGTATTTTGATACTCAAGAATATTTTTCTAATTTATCCTACGGAGCATCACTAGGTATTCGTGCGCTCGGGCATTTCGGCCAATCCGATACTTTGCTAGCGCCTCGCGGCGGATTTGCAGTAGAGCCATCGGGGTTTGTTTGGTTTAAACACGCCGCCCAAGTCCGCGCAGCGTTGGGCTTTGCGATGAGTGATCCTCATTTTCTTTATGGATCATTGGGAGGGCGAGCGACTATTTTAGAGGTAATCGCGGATAGTCGCTCTGAACTCAAAGGGATACAGGGGGGACTCATACTTCAGGCATTAGATAGTTTTATGATTTTCGCTTCGCTCGATCTCAATTTGATTCACTTTCCATTGGACCCTGCAAAACCATTGGCGTTTAACGGAACCGCTATGGTTCCGTCGTTTGGTGCGGGCATCCAAGCAAGTGTTTACAGAGGAACGCAAGATGTTCAAAACGGCTTCATTGATTTATCCATTTCATTTATGTCCATACAAGGCGCGAAGTATTTATCGCCTCAAATCTCTGTGGGGGTAGAACTGAAATAGAGGGATAGGTGCCTCTCACGTAGCAGAAGCTGGCACTTTATAGTCGATTTAATATAAGTATTTGTATTTGCTCGTGTTTTAAAAGTGGACTTTTATATACATGTATTAGAAAATAGAAGTTGGGGGTAGCGCTTGAACACATCTTTAAAGCAGTTTTTATTACTCACCACACTTTGTTTCGTATTTCAGGGATGCTTGGCGACTCCTCAAAGTACGACTCAGTCCTTGGCGCACCCGGTACCGAAACCTACTTTACCGGGGGTAGATTGTTCGACGCTACGCGGCGTAATGGCAAGACCTTCTAGTATTTGTGGAAAGCAGGGTTGGGAGTATCTCTGGACTGTCTATTACAAACCCATGTGTTCAAGTTGCCATGCTACTGAAACCCAACACATCGGAAAAACTCTTTTCGCAGATAGCGACCTTAACACTGCTTATTCATCAGCCATTGCAATTCTATCAACCCCTCTGACTACGACAAGCGTGCAGAACCAATTTATCGAAGTTTGTAATATGAGGGTGGGCGAACCCATTTATAATGACTTGCTTTTTTGGCTCGATCACCGGGTCTCCTGCCCTTAACTTGAGGGTCTCGCAAGACGCATCAACAACCGAGTTAGTTGCTATTCCCCACTAAATTCGATCGGTTGTCGGCACTCTCGACATAACGCATTAAATTAATATCCTAATCCTTTTTGGAGACCTGCCGATAATTGATATGAGGCCAAAAACTGGGTCTTTCAATTTTGCGAGTAATGAATAGGGAGTTCTAAAAAATGTTTAAGAAATTAACGATGACCAAACAGCTACTTATAAGTAACCTCCTCTACGGCGTATTTCTAGTCGTACTCTTGGGATTTCTGGTCTCTGCGAAAAACGAGCCCATCCAGTTTGGCGAGCAAGAACTTACTGGAAACGAATTTCAGAGACCGGTTCAAAATCTGTTGATTCATGTCGCTGAACATAAAATTCTGATTCAGAGGGCTAAATTAACTTCCTTGCCCATTTCAGCTGCAGCTGCTG
Source organism: uncultured Bacteriovoracaceae bacterium (assembly GCA_964367865.1). GTDB lineage: Bacteria > Bdellovibrionota > UBA1018 > UBA1018 > UBA1018 > CAYJBA01. The sequence continues at coordinate 1,703 of CAYJBA010000194.1, forward strand.
ATTTGCAGACTAAAATCGATAATGAGATCGGCGAACTCAAAAGAGCCGAGCAAGACAATACAGCCGCGCTTAAAATGACTGAGCAGGATTTAGCAGACCGAAATAGATCTCACATGACTGGCGCCAATTTTAAAAACGAATGGAATCAAATCAAAACGAGTTTAGGGAGTCTTTCGGCAGATGATAGCAACACCAAACACGCTCACCTCGTAGCTGACTTAAGAATGTTTCTTGTCCATTCGGGTGATACGTCTAACCTGATTCTCGATCCTGATTTGGACAGTTATTATCTCATGGACTCTACCAATATTGCCCTACCTCAGTTGCTTGACCGAATTCAAGAAGCTTACACTTACCTTGAGCCGATTCTCGTGAGCAGGCATATTACGCAGGAGCAACGTACACAGCTGGGTATGTATGCCGCGTTTATGCAGGCGTCTGATCTCGATCGCGTAACTGGAAATACATCCACCAGTGTGAATGAAGACAAAAATTTCTATGGGGTCAGTCCGACCTTGCAAGCAAGTCTCCCATCGAGTACCGCAATGTTGGTTTCAGCAGTTGCACCTTTTATTGAGTATCTCCATAAGATCGCTGAAGCAAAAAATGCCGGAGAACTCGGTGGAATGGGCTTAGTAAAAAATATCGACATCGCTATGGACCCGGTTCTTGCCGCAGGTTATACTGCACTCTCTACATCAAGTAAAGTTTGGTTTTTACAAGCAGCTGAATTAGATGTTCTGTTAAAAAACCGAGTCGGAAAGTATTATAAAGATAAACACTGGGCACTCGCTGCAAGTATTTTGACACTTCTCTTGTTTGGCTTTTTCTCCTACTTCTTCTCTAAATCCATATCGGGTGAGCTACGAATCGTGATTCAGGCACTCAAAGGAAATAGCGTCGAAGTGGCTGGAGCTTCAAATCAATTGAGATCGATCAGCCAGATTCTTTCGTCAGGTGCTACAGAGGCTGCTGCATCGGTCGAAGAAACTGTTTCTTCGCTAGATGTACTTGCTCAAAAAGTGACATTAAATGCCGAGCATGCTTCAGAGGCGAGTACACTTTCTCAATCTGGCAAAGCCGCTGCCGAGCAAGGCGATGCTGAACTTAGAAATTTGATTACCGCAATGGCAGGTATTTCTGAAAGTTCGAAAAAGATCGAGGACATTATTAATGTGATTGATGACATCGCATTTCAAACTAATCTTTTGGCGCTTAACGCCGCTGTTGAAGCTGCACGAGCAGGCGAGCAGGGTAAAGGTTTCGCGGTTGTTGCCGAAGCTGTTAGAAATTTAGCTCAGCGAAGTGCTGCCGCTGCAAAAGAAATTTCGTCTCTTATTAAAAACGGAGTTTCTCAAATTGATAAGGGATCAAAAATCGCAGACGACAGCGCTGTCGTTTTGAAAAATATCGTTACTTTCGTCAAAAAGGTCTCTGATCTAAACAACGAAATCGCAGAAGCAAGTAGAGAGCAATCCAGCGGGATTATTCAGCTCAATAAAGCGATGACCCAATTTGACCAAACGACGCAATCCAACGCTAGTTCAGCCGAAGAGGCATCTGCATCTGCAGAAAAGATGCACCAACAGGCGGGTGCATTACGTTCACTCATTCAATCATTGGATATCATGGTGAACGGTGGGACCGACGGAGATTGGGGCAAGTACCAGACTACGGTTAATGCAAAAGCCGGCTTTAAGAAAGCGGCTTAATACCGGGGTAGTCACCCATTGAAAAGTCTTGAAGTTCTCGTCACGGTTTTGGTGGATCACTTAGAATGGGTAGGTGCATTTCTCTTTGCACTGGTTTCCATGGTGAGTGTTTCTAGACGAAACCAGCATCATAAAGTCGCGAAAAAAATCCTCGATAAGACCATTCAATCCCAAACAAACGAGCCTCTCACACTTCATCCCGAAGTGGATCCTGGTCTTTGTGCAGGATGCGGAAATTGCACGCGGGTCTGTCCAGAAGGGGATATTCTAAAGCTGATTAACCACCAGGCAGTTTTGGTTTCTCCGACAAAATGTGTGGGTCACGGCGAGTGCGAACAAGCCTGTCCTACGGGAGCAATCAAACTTGTTTTCGGAACCAAGACGCGTGGAATGGATATTCCTCGAATTACCTCAGATTACGAAACCAACGTAAAAGGGCTTTATATCGTAGGCGAACTGGGCGGAATGGGACTCATTCGTAACGCTGTAAAGCAAGGCGCCTGGGCTGCTAAAGATGCGTTAAAGAAATTAACCAAATCCCAGGCGGATGTCGATCTGGCGATTATTGGCGCGGGTCCCGCGGGCCTTGCCGCATCTCTTGCAGCAGTAGCCGAAAAAAAATCTTATGTTTGTCTCGAGCAAAACTCATTTGGTGGCACGGTCTACAATTTTCCTCGTCAGAAAATAGTCATGACGATACCGGCCGTCCTCCCCGTGATTGGGGCTATGAAGTTTCCTCATAACAAAGTTTCAAAAGAGGAGCTTCTCACTTTTTGGAATGATGTCCGCCGGCGCACGGGACTTAGGGTTCAAGAGGGGGTTAAATTTGAAACAGTCGAAAAAGCGGGAGAGGTTTTTAAATTGAAAACCAATAAGGGTAGTCTCACCGCACGTAAAGTGATTTTGGCAATGGGGGTGCGTGGAGCACCTAGACGACTGGGCCTCAAAAACGAGGATTTGCCCAAGGTGACCTACAACCTGATTGATCCCGAGCAATATATTGGAAAAAAAGTGGCGGTAGTGGGAGGCGGAAACGCAGGGGTAGAGGCCGCGCAAATGTTGGGGAATCCCAAATATCGCAACCAAGTGATTTTACTAGTACGGGGTACTACCTTTGATCGATGCAATGACGAAAATAAGCGGATCATTGAAGAGATGGAATCGCGCCGTGAGGTAAAAATATTATACAGTTCCTCAGTCGTTGAGATTGGGTCCGACAGCTTAAAGATTAAGCAGGGCGAGCAAACAACGAGTGTACCCAATGATTTTCTTTTTATTTTTGCCGGAGCTGAGCTGCCCCATAAGCTATTGATGGGATTTGGAATTCAGATAGAGAAAAAATTTGGAGAGGCACTTTCTAAAAAGGCTCGCACATGAGGCTTAAGGGTTACGTGTTTTTATGGCTAGGTCTGTCGATGATCTTATTTTACGAAGGATTAATGCTTGGGCAAAATCCCACCGAAGGAATTTTTGGCTATCTAAAGTCACATTTTTCGTATTTCAAGAATTTAAATTTATCGCCCGAACCGGGTCGTGCCATTAGTCTTTACTACGGGTGGGTTGGTTTTGCCTTGATTCTGACAACTAATCTTTATGTGTTTAGAAAACGCATGGGAATCTTAAAAAATCTAGGACGCGTACCCAATTGGCTTAATTTTCATATTTTTTGTGGACTCCTGGGTCCGACATTTATTGTGTTTCATTGCAATTTTACAGTAAGAGGTCTGGTTTCCATCAGCTTCTGGAGCATGATCATCGTTGCCGTGAGCGGTATCATAGGTCGGTATTTTTATATCCAGGTCACGAAAGTACGCGCGGACCTCAATCGCGATGCAATCGAGTGCGAAAAGACCCTCGAAGGTTACGAAAAATCCATTGGCCCAAAAATCCCCGCACATGCTTGGCGAGATGCTAAGTACCAGGCACTCCAGCTAGCGGGAGGGCATTGGCTGAGCGAGGAGGGTGTCAATCCAATGTTTATTACCGCACTTTTCGCATCGATGATGGGCGATATTCGACTCAAATTTACAAGTCCGTCACTCGCACTGGGGATGCCCGACTCTGCGCGAGGAATTTTGGAGCGGTTTGCATTAGCAAAACGCCAGGCTTATTTTTACGAGATTTTTAATAGGTATTTGGGTTATTGGCACTCGTTTCACATGCCGTTTGCGTTTTTTATGTATATTATTGCAGCGATTCATGTGGCTGCCGCGCGACAAAAAACGTAGAAGAAAAAAAATTTTTTTTTTTTGTTTTAAAAAAAAAAAAAAAAAAAAAAAAAAATCAACAAGAACGGCCAATTT
>CAYJBA010000195.1:0-5705 GCA_964367865.1 uncultured Bacteriovoracaceae bacterium
CGGATTAATAAAAGCTCCGCGATCCTCTAGTGCCTTAAGCGCTTCGCTGGATACCGGGCCGTGTGCAGCTTCTGCAACGATCTGCGCCTTTACTTTGCTGACGTTTTTATCCGTAATTACACCGTCAATTGCGGCAGGAATCAAAACTTCTACATTGAGCGTGAGGAGCTCTTCGTTCGTGATGGCTTCTGCTTCGGGGTAGCCAGCGAGTGTTCGATTTTTATTAAAATATTCTAAAACGTGCGGAATATTTAGGCCGTTTTTATTATAAAGCCCATGTGAGACATCGCTCACTGCGACAACTTTGGTATTGAGATCAAAAATTTCGAGAGCGGCAACAGCTCCTACTTTTCCAAATCCCTGCACGGCAACTGTGGTCGAATGATCCATGCGAGGACCCTGTTTACCATGGGTGTGCAAATGTTTTGCCGCGTGCTGAATCGTATAAACAACGCCGCGTCCGGTGCTTTCGCCACGGCCAAGCGACCCACCAATTTCGATGGGCTTACCAGTAACAACGCCCGGAATAGCAAAACCACGCTCTTGCGAAAACGTATCCATGACCCAAGCCATGTGTTGCGCATCGGTTCCGACATCGGGAGCCGGGATGTCGCGATCTGGCCCGATCAACATATTGATTTCAGTCGTGTAGCGACGAGTGAGAGCCTGCGCTTCTTGACGTGATAATTTTCCGGGATCAACTCTCACGCCGCCCTTTGCGCCGCCGAGTGGGAGGCCCACCAGTGAGCACTTAAAAGTCATGAGCATGGCAAGACCCGCGGTTTCTGAAAGAGTGACTTCGGGATGAAATCGAATTCCGCCTTTTCCAGGTCCAAGAGTCATATTGTGCTGAACGCGATAACCTTCAAATACTTTGATGTCCCCGTTATCCAGACGAATCGGAATACTCACCACCAGTGCACGCTTTGGATATTTTAAACGGTGCGAAAGGTTGGGATCCAATTTCATAATGTCGGCAGCTTCAAGAAGTTGGTCCACCGCGTTACGGTAAAGTTCGCTTGAATCCCAGATGTGTGAGGTTTCTTCGTACTGAGTAGACTTAGCCATAGCGCTCTCCATAGGACGAATTAAATGCGATTTGTAGTGGGACATTACTCAGCTTTCAGGGCTGAATCAAGTATAAGCTCGTGATACTCTATAAAAATGAGCACCGGTAGGAAGCTTCGTGTCGCAGTTATTTTTGGTGGAAGATCAGGCGAGCATGAAATTTCGCTTCAATCCGCAGCATCGGTGATCCGTCATTTGGATCCCACGCGATTTGAGGTGGTCCCCGTTGCAATCGACAAAGACGGCCGTTGGCTTCTCAATGATTTGAGCCTGATCGAAACGGCGAAAAAATCCCTAACTATTTTTAAGGATCAGCCCTCCGTTGTATTGCAACCGGCTCCTTCTAGCGAGGGCGGCGCTTTGATTCCAATTGGTAATCCTAGGGCTCCTAGGATGATCGACGTCGTGTTTCCAGTGATGCACGGCCCCCTTTGTGAGGACGGATCGATTCAAGGTTTGTTTGAGTTAGCGGATGTGCCTTATGTCGGATGTGGGGTCCTGGCTTCGGCTGTGGGAATGGACAAAGAAGTCGCCAAGCGCCTAGCCCGCGATCGAGGCATAAGAATTGTTCCGTATGTTTCGCTTAAGAAAGAAATGTGGAAACGCGATCAAAACGCTGCTTCGCGTCAGGTCGAAAAGGAAATTGGGTTTCCTTGTTTTGTTAAGCCGGTAAATCTTGGATCCAGCGTCGGAGTCCATAAAGTAAAAAAAGCAGCGGATCTCAAAGCCGCGCTCGAAGACGCATTTCAATACGACCTTAAAGTATTAGTGGAGAAAGCAATCAACGCGCGTGAGATTGAGCTTTCGGCCCTTGAAAATCCAGACCCGGGGCTGCCGCCCCGGGTGAGCCTCCCGGGAGAGGTCATTCCAACACACGAATTTTATTCATACGAATCTAAGTATCTCGATGAAAACGGGGCGGCACTTAAAATTCCAGCGGACCTCACGCCTGCTCAGGTATCTGAAGTTCAAAAAATGGGGCGTGAGGTATTTGAGGCGCTTGAGTGCGAGGGCATGGCGCGTGTGGATTTCTTTATGGATAAGACTTCAGGCGAAATTTACTTTAACGAGATCAATACGATCCCAGGATTTACGTCCATCAGCATGTATCCCAAAATGTGGGAGGCTTCAGGCATTAAGTACATGGAATTATTATCTAAATTAATTGACTTGGCCATGGCGCGTCATAAGTGTAAAAAGGCCCTGGTCAGGGATTTTCACGCAAAATAAATCCTGGCTTTAACTATGACGAAGTACCGGATCACCCTCATTTTATCCATCATTATAATAGCGTTTTGTGCGCCTAGCTTCGGTTCGTCGCGCCCGGGGATGGTCCGGGTTTCGGGCGGCCCGTTTACGATGGGTTGCGATGAGTTATCAGAGCAAAACAGGACGGGTTCGCGCGTCGTTGATCTCCCTGAGTTTTGGATGGATGTCACTGAAGTTACTAATCTTGCGTATGAAAAAATATTTCCGGAGCATAAAGAGCGCCGTCATGAAACATCCCAGTGCGATGATTGCCCGGTGACTCGCGTGAGTTGGTTCCAGGCTAGGGAGTATTGTAAGGCTTTAGATAAGGATCTCCCCACCGAAGAGCAGTGGGAAAAATCCGCAGGGGCTCTCGACTCCTGCGGGTATTCCTGGGGGGCTCAGATTTTTGCGGGCGCAAGCGATGCGCGCGGATCCGGGTTAGTGCGTGGTGGATTTAAATTAGAGGAAGGGGCTTCGCCTGTCGCAAGTTACCCTCCTAATCGTTTTGGGATCTACGATATTTCTGGAAATGTTTGGGAATGGACGAGCACCGCTTGGGGCCCGTTTAAAGTGCGTCGGGGCGGAGCGTGGTCTGATGATATCCGAGGGCTTCGTGTAAGTTGGCGAGATTGGTCCGATGCGCATGCCACATTTTTCGTGGACGTGGGTTTTCGGTGTGCTCGAAATTTATAGTCTTCGCAGAGTCCCGAGAGTCTGCAAGTCCCCGATTCGGATTTTTCGTCCATAAGTGCTACTTAAAATGAGCACGCACACCATTGAACTTGGCACTCTCCGTGCTTAATTTGCGTTTCGTGCCTAAACCTATTCGAAACATTTTAGAAAAAGAAAAGGGTGAGGTCCTTTTTCCATTTCTTTGGAATGTCGATAGGCCACCCCCACGACTCTATATAGAAGGCAATGAGACCGCGATTAGATTACTTGAAAAATTGCCAGATCGAGCACTCGCGATTGTGGGCACCCGGATTCCACAACGGAGGTCGGCCCTTTTTGTGGAAAAGATTCTAAGAGATCTGAAAAATTCTGATCTAGTCATTATTTCTGGTTTTGCGCGCGGTATCGATGCGATTGCTCATGAAAATGCGATTCGAAATGGAATTCCAACCATCGCAGTATTGGGAACCGGATTAAATTCAGAATACCCAGCTCAAAATCAGGGTTTAAGGCGCAGAATTTTAGAAGCAAACGGACTGTTGGTTACCGAATTTGAACCAGACGATCTAGGAATGCCCGATCATTTTATCAGGCGCAATCGGCTGATTGCGCAATGGAGTAAGGCGACTTGGGTTGTAGAAGCATCTGCGCGATCGGGAGCTCTCAACACTGCGGCCTGGGCAAGAAACGCAGGTCGGTTTGTTTTTGCGACACCCAGCTTTCCGGAGGAGCCAGCCTTTTTTGGAAATCGGAAACTACTCGAACGTGATCATGCTATGAGTTTTTTTAATGTTGAATCGTTGGGGGCCTCTTGGCTTGAATTTGCAAATTGGAAACAGAGGATCGAGAGGGGTGGCGTGCAGCAGAGGCTTTCTATTTTGCTTAGTGAGGACTCAGAACTCCTCGTGAAAAAAATTTTAACCCATACAAAATCGAATGGAGGAACCGAAGTGTCAGAGCTGTTGGACTGGGCTATTGCAAGGGGTTGGACGCCGCAGAGGTTTTTTGAGGCTGCGGAAAAGGCGCTTACGGCCGAAGCAATAGTAGAAAAAGGGGGAATGTGGGTTTCTTGTTAGTCCGGGTAGATTGAATAAATAAAATCAATGATATATGTTTTTCTACATGCTGATGGATCCCATTTTTATTTACGGAACCGCCTGGAAACAAGATTCGACGAAAGATCTTACAAAAAAAGCAGTGTTAGCGGGTTTTCGCGCCATAGACACCGCAAACCAGAAAAAACATTATCGAGAGGACTTTGTGGGCGAAGCCCTCCTTGAATTGGCAAAGTCCGGGATCAAACGAGCGGATTTATTTCTCCAATCCAAATTTACTTCTGTTCACGGACAGGACCATCGGCTTCCATACGACCCATCCGATGATTTTTTAACCCAAGTCGAATCGTCTTTTGCCAACACGCTCAGAAATCTGCATACTGATTATATCGATTCCTATCTTTTGCACGGACCCAGCACGGGTGGTCTATTACAGAAAGAGGATTGGGAGGTATGGAGTGCGATCGAAAAAATTTTTGAATCCAAACAAGTTAAATCAATTGGCGTGAGCAATGTGACTTTAAATCAACTGAAAGAGTTTTGTCTCGGAGCTAAAATAAAACCAATGACTGTTCAAAACCGATGTTATGCGAATCGAGGTTGGGACCAGGACGTTCGTGAGTATTGTTTAAAAAATGGTATTATTTATCAGGGGTTTTCGATTTTAACCGCAAATAGGCAAGTCTTGGTCGATAACCGCCTGAGGGCGATTTCCGTTCGATTTAAAAAGACTCCAGAGCAAATCGTATTTAGATTTGCCCGCCAAATAGGGATGATTCCGATCACAGGGACGTCAGACGAGCGGCATATGAAAGAAGATCTCGCGATTCAGGATTTTGAGCTTTCGGCTTCAGAAATGAGTCTCGTTTCTAGTATGAGGTAGCTTTCTGGCATCAGGCAGCGGTCCTGGGCATCCGGATCGGGCAACGGATTTAAACCAAATCGAACTGCTCTCATCCTAAGAGTCACGGGTTAAGCTGCTTGCGGACTGAGTGATTTCTTTGATTGGTTGTCTCGCAGAAGTCTTGCGTATTTCACTAAGGCATTAAGTCGATGCGATTAAAGTTAAGCTAAGATTGGGAAACGAGTGGTTTAGTGCCGCTCCCGAGATCTTACAAAAACAAAGCTTCCGATTGCAAAAATTAGAAAAACATAAAAGTTTGATGTTACGTGCCTGAGCTCTTCAAATGAAGCTGATATTTCTACCGCAACTACAAACACTACCATTGATATCATGAAGATGAATGTTAAAGCTCGTGATTTGGATTGTGTGGAAGCGCGATGAGCACATAACATCATGAGGAAACCAAGAAAGACGCTGAGAGTTGATATAAATTTGTAAATCGTGCGGGCAATCTCCTGGAAAACATCCATTAAATTATTGTGAGCTAAAGCGTTGTAGGTTGGCAACTAAAACCAAATGTTTTCTTTTCAATCATTAATCACAAACCCACTGACTTTTTGATTTGATGATATTGGACGTTCCCGGGTTTGGATTTCACTTTCCCCCATGTCAGGAAGGGTGGGGGTTGCATAAATAAATCTCGTAATAAAACTGGGTAGGTTCAATTTGGTTGGTGGGTTGGGGGGGGGGGTGTGGGGTTGTCTGATATAGAGGCGAGGGCGGGGGGGGGCGCGCGCGGGCACACAACCAGACGG
>CAYJBA010000196.1:0-5695 GCA_964367865.1 uncultured Bacteriovoracaceae bacterium
TATTTAACTTCGATTTCGTACCCTAAAACCCTGAATAAAGAACCCAACGTAGAAAGCGACGGATTAGCCTTTTCGGCCTCAATGTTTTGCACCGTCGGGAGGCTGACCTCCGCCATGTGAGCGAGCTCAAACTGGGTCAGACCCGCATCTGACCTAGCCTTTTTAATGAGTGCAGCAATAGCCTCAGGTTTCACATATTATATTATACATATTATAATATTTAATACCAGAACAAATCTCGAAAAATAAAACTTAAACACCCGAATTTAAATAGCTTTCTGCCCAATCTGTTCACTCGAATGAGTGATCCCTGAAAAGCTCAGTGAGTATAGGTCCGACCCAAACGCACCCTATTCGATTTAAAAGTAATTTAATAATTTCCTCATTTATTCCGATACTTAAGCTGAGAAGTGAAATATACCTTACTTATTGACTCAGGTATAAGTTTAGGAAATAATAGGGATTGGGGTAAGTCTTAAGTTTGTTCGTTAGGGGGATGTGATGATCTTTTTATTTCGCTTTCGTGAAAGTGGAAAATGTTCAAATCTTTGGACCGCAAGTCTTTGGCCAGCACTCCATCTCACAATATTTTTTGGAATTTCAGTGGTGCCAAATTTTGCGAACGGCGCATCACCTGACGAATTTAGCGTGAGTGGAGAGTACCGGTATCATATTCATAGCTCCCCTTGCGCCATCAATAGCAAAGGTGAATCTTACGAAGCTTGCCGAGGACTTGCATCGCCAGAATACAACGGCGATTTTGCAAAAACTGCACAAGGTGGATCGAACGGCTTGGGAACAATTTATCAATGTGACTCTGACGATAAATCACGAAAGTATCGATTAAGTCATCCCGGACTCTGTAAGCTAAACACAACGAAAAGAACTTTGTCTCAATTTCAAAAGGAACAGAACAAGAAAACCCAAACTGAAAGGGGCGATTCCTCTGTTTCAACTAACCAAACTCAAACAAGCGAAAACGCGAGTGACTCGGGAGATATAACTGTTCTTGAAAGAGATGCTTTCGGTAATGCGACGAAAATGCAGAATAAAGACGCGAGCCGCACTTGGGTGAGAGATGCTAATGGCAGTATTTCTGAGCAGACTTCAAAAAATGCTCCCACTCAACCCAGCTCAGGGACTTCTGTAGACTCAGGTGCAGGAAGCCGCGAAATCGGTTCGGCTTTAGAGAAAGAAGGCGCTGCTCCCGAAACGAATAATCCCAGTTCGGATCCCTCCTTTCGAGTTGGAGCCGCGGGCTACAAAAATCAGCCTGACAACACTTACAAGCCTGGAACTTTTGGCGAGCCTTTAGCTCAAAAAGATGCAGGATCCCCAGGATCAGGACAGACGCCGGTGGGAGGTACAGGAGCTGGAGCCGCACCGGGGACATTCAATACTGGAGTAATAAACTGTAATTTAAGTGACCCACAGTGCGCAGCTCTTGCAGCTCAATACACATCAAATGGAGGAGGAGGTCCCAGAGGATCTGTTTCAGGCACCCAAACCCAAGCCCCCTCCGGTTACATTTCCAAAGGTGACGGCATTTATGAAAAGCCAGATGGCAAAATTGTACGAAGAGATGCAAACGGAAATGAAACGCCAGTTGACGGCCAATGGCAGAGCAAAAATGGTGGAAGATTTAGAGCGGAAGAAGATTGGCGCAACGAACCAAATGATTTTAGCGGTCCTTGCGCAACAGCTGAAAAGTTAGCAAAAGGTTCTGGCAAAGACTACTACGATTGCAAAAGAACAAAAACATATGCCACAGCTGCTCAGGTCACAAATCAACTGAGTATGGTTGGTGGGCAACTTGCTACGGCCGGAGCCGGTATCTCGGCCCAAATTTCTGCTCAGCAGGCTGGGACCCAATCAGCGGCTCTACGAGGAGCTGCCGATACCCAAGCGACATCTGCAAAAATTGAAATGACAACCGGAGCAGTGAATACCGCTATGGGCGTTCTCAACTTTTGGCGTGCCTTTCAGCATGGTGAGCATGCTGAAGATATCCAAAAGGATACCAAAGGACAGCAGTTACAAAATGAGAAAACCGCGAAAGACGGCGGAGATGCAACTGGCGGTGGTACCACCAGAGGTGAAGATGGATACCTCGTAGGAAATGGCTTAGCCGGCAATGCAGTTGAGAAATTTAGGCTAAACGATAAAGGGGCTCTCCAAACTTCTATTACAAGGCCCGAAGGAACCAAAGATTACGAATTACAGAGAGAAATTCGTAATAAAGAAATCAAAAGCAAACAGAACAAACTCTCTGGCATGGTCGGCGAAATCGGCGCTAAATCAGCCTCCGAACACGAAGCCGTTCAAAGCCAAGCAAGTGGCGTTGGATTTATGTCCTTAGTCACGGGCGTTCAGCAAAGTGCAAACGGAATGTTGCACCTTGCGGGTGCCAACCAACTTAAACAAGCAGCCGACAAACTCGCCAACGCCGAACGCCTGTCAGCAGCCGTCGCACCTCCTAAATTCGATGGTTCGTTCGCTCCTCTAAATAACGACGCAGCCGCTCGCGGCGTAAACGGAGTTTTGGGATCAACAGCGCAGGCCGCAGCGGCAGACGCTCCGCCTGCTGACGACCCAAACGCTTTTGGTGCTCCTCCACGAGACGACGGATTTAATCCAAGTGGCGATAAAAATTTAACAGGCATGGCTCCTACTCCAGGCGCGCGCGGTGACGCTCCAAAAGGTGCGGATGGTGGTGGGGGTGGTGGCGGATTTTCGCCAGGCGCAGGAACTGCGGCCGCTCCTCCCGGACACGATACTGAAGCCACCGCACGAATGACTGACCTCAAAGGCGGTTCTTCATACGAAATAGGCGGCAACCCAGGTGGCGGACGCGGCGGCGGTGGAGCGAAAGGCGGCGGTGATGGCCCTGATCTTTCGAGTTTACTCGCGGCCTTTATGCCTAAGAAAGAAGAAGGCCCCGGCGCCGGTAGCGGTCGATTTGATTATGGAAGTCGATCGATCGCAAGCCAAAATGTAGGCTCCTTTCTCGATAAACGCGTAAACATCTTTGATCGAATTTCCAGCACCTATTCGCAGTACGCAAAGAGCGGCAAGCTGGGATTTTAAAACGTTAAATATTTTTCGAGGTACGTAGCGGATGAGTAATTATAGAAGCGCCAAAGAAAGCTCTAAAGCTAAGTCGCGAAATTTTCTCGTGACACTTTGCGCTCTTCTGTCTTTATGTCAGCCCCTATACTCGTTTGCTGACGAGTACGACGACGTTTGCGGAGCGCAAGCGGATCCGCTCATCGCTAGCCAAAGAGACTCCTATTGCGAAGCCGCTAAAAAAGCTAAGGACGCCCTTCAAGCCAACACCATTATATGGAAGCTCTGGGCCGCAGCTGCGGTCGTTTGCACAGGAGCATGCGCCTATGTTTATTCGACGGGTGGCGTAGCCACTGCGACTAATTACACTAATCCCGTAATGTATGCCTGTGCGGGGAGTACTGCTGGGGCAACCCTCACGGACGCCATAATGACAAGAGAGTATGCAAGTGCACTGACGGGTTTAATTGCAAGCGGTGGCAGCTTTGCCATGGGTGGTCTCAAAGGTGCAGCTGAGTCTGAGACCGTTTCAGCCGGTGCAGGACTCAATGAAAAAATGATGGGCCCTTGCATGTCGGCAGCGACGAACACGTTTCAAGCCATGATTAAAAAAGGTAGTCTGGTGGAGCAGGACAAATCTTATACAGATAATTTAGTGTCAGCTCAAAGACTGAACTCAAATGCGATCACCATGAGAAATGGCACTGACAACCTTCCAAGTTCAAATAGCGGTAGCGCAGGTACTGGAGCAACCAATCGCCCTACTACATCGGGCAGTGTTGCTGGAGGTGGCTATGCTAACTCGAGCCGCAACCTGGCCTGCGCCAATACCTCAAGCACCGGACAAATGGTTCAGTGTGCGATGAGCGGCGATAAAACATTACCCGAAATATTTGGCGATCCTAAGTTTGGAGACGAATTTCAGAAAATCGCTAAAACAGATCTTGCCTCATTTTTAAATTCGGACAAAGGTGCGGCCGAAACTCTGACCGCGGCCATGGCAGGTGCTCTACCCTCCTCAAGCCTCGGCGATCTCGCAGCCCTCAATAAAAAATACGAATCTAGAATGATCGACGAGGGTGCTGGCACTTCGTATGCGTCAGGCGGCGGTGGCGGATCATTCAGTAAAAAAGACGATGAGTTTGGCGGCATGATCTCGGGCCTGATGAGTTCGCTTTTTCCAGGCCAAAGCGGAAATGGCCAGCGCATGACTGGCGTGCAAGAAGTTCACTTTCTTACAAAAACTCGCGGACCCGCTTCGGTGGCTGAAGCAAAAAATGTAAGCATTTTTGATCGAGTGAGCTATCGGTATTTATATGTTCAGGCGCAGTTTTTTGGCGTCCAAAACTCAGGGGTAAGAAGATGAAAAATAAAAATATAATGTTGGGAATGATGCTCTCTTTAATCATGGCACCGTCTTTGGCTCGTGCCGAAGCGAGTTGTAAAGCACAGTGCGATGAATATAGATCGAGTTCTAAAAATGATCCTACATTATGGAATCAAGTCGGTCCGCATTGTGAAGCGTTAGATTTACTTGGACAGGGTAAAAACGCTTCGCTTCGCTCCGGTACAGCATATACTGCAGCAGCTGCGGTTTGTGGCGGAGGCTGCCTTGCAAAAAACGCTAGAGATACCGCGCTCGTACTTGCTGAAGAAGCAAGCCAAGAATTAATGGGCGCAACAATTACCGCTTCGGCCTGCGTTAAACAAAAGGCACTTGCTCTGGCCGCCGAAGCTGTAGCTGCATCATCCTCAGTAGCAACCGCTGCAAAGGCCGCCCCTCTTGGTGCGGCTGCACAGGCCTGCGGTTCTGCCACAGTAACTTTGGATAGTCACATATCAGCTTCCACTCTTCCTCATGCCAAATGGACAGAGGCATCTAATACTTTAAAGGCGGCTGACTCGTTACAAATGCTCAATAGAGGTCCAGCGTTGGGAAATTATAATGCATCTTCAGAAACTTTCTTTTCAACCATAAACACAAACACCCAGGGCGCTAGTGCTCCTATTACCACGTGCGATTCTGCGGCTAGTTCATCCGGCGCATTAGCGGCGGCTAATCCATGCTCTCCTCTTACTTCACAAATTGAGAAATCACTCGCCAAGTTTGACTTTGCATTACAGGCAGCCAATACCAAGGTGGAATACGCAAACGGCTTATCCATCGCTTGCGAGATTGGAGGAGTTTCCTCAGGTCTAATGGACATTGCCGAATCCGTGCTTATTAAAGATGCGGTTGCTGGATTTTTGAGGGGAACCGCTGTGGCTGGCCTCGCAGGAACCAACGCCGCAGGTTTGACAAAGAGTGTGGGCGCAAAGGTTGGCCTAAAGGACGACTATTCTGGCTCCTGCGTTGCAGCTGGCGTCCTCGCTGCGGCTGCGGCAACTCGTTTTTATTCCATGAACACCTCGAAAGAATCGGAACAAAAAGAGTGTGGAACTATTAGCCGATATGCGAGCTTAGCCGCAGTAAATACTCCTCAAATGGCCTTAGCTCCAAAACCCCTTTCTAACGGAAGTGGTTTAAGCGGCGCCGGACGCGCAAGCAATCAGCTCTCGGGTCTCAATATGTCTAGCCAAGAAGCGACAAACAATTTTCCAAAAAATTTACTCCCACAACAGGGCGCTG
>CAYJBA010000197.1:0-4325 GCA_964367865.1 uncultured Bacteriovoracaceae bacterium
CTGGGGCCCTACGTGGTAAAAGACTACAAGCCGACGCTGAACCTGCCGCAGACGGAATTTCCGATGCGCGGTTCGCTCCCACAACGTGAGCCCGAGCAGGTTGCACGTTGGCTCAAGGACCGGATTTATTACCGGGTTGTTGAGAAAAATCAAAAGCTCAAACGCGGTAAATTTGTTCTCCACGATGGGCCTCCCTATGCAAATGGCGACATTCATATCGGTCATGCCCTGAACAAAGTTCTAAAAGACGTAGTCGTTAAATATAAAAATATGTTGGGTCTCGAGTCTCCCTTTATTCCTGGGTGGGATTGTCACGGCCTGCCTATCGAACTCGGAGTAGAAAAACAGCTGCTCGAGCAAAAGCGGGATAAGACAGCTGTGCCAGTAGTGGAGCTGCGCGATCTTTGTCGAGCCTATGCCCGAAAATTTATTGCTGTTCAGATGGAGCAGTTTCAAAGGCTCCAGATCTTTGCGGACTGGGAAAAACCATACGCAACTATGTCAAATGAGTATGTTTCATCCATTATCCGCGAGCTCGGGCACTGCGCGAAGACAGGCGCGCTTTATAAAGGAAATAAACCCGTTTACTGGTGCGCATCTTGTGCCACGGCGCTTGCCGAAGCCGAGATCGAATACGCGGATAAAAAAAGCCCGGCGGTTTACGTAAAGTTTGAGCTAGCAAAAGATGCGATGGATGGTTTTTCAGAGCTGGCACAAATCGCAAAACGTGAGGGTGCCGTCAGAACGGCGATTGTCATTTGGACGACAACCCCCTGGACTCTTCCGGCCAATATGGGAATCGCGCTTCACCCGGACTTGGATTACGTCGCGATTAAGGCGCCAGCCTTAGAAGGCACAGAAATTTGGATTGTCGCGAAAGCGCTTCAAGAATCAGTTGAAAAAGCAGCTGGAATGGAAAAAATTTCAGTGCCGCTTCTTACGTTCAAGGCGGACCGACTTCATAAAAAAAATGCGCGCCACCCTTTTATTGA
The DNA here is from genome assembly GCA_964367865.1 of uncultured Bacteriovoracaceae bacterium. Classification (GTDB taxonomy): domain Bacteria; phylum Bdellovibrionota; class UBA1018; order UBA1018; family UBA1018; genus CAYJBA01. The sequence continues at coordinate 993 of CAYJBA010000197.1, forward strand.
TCGCAATTCACTTATCATGCTCGGAGATCACGTTACCGCGGATACCGGAACAGGCGCGGTACACACCGCCCCTGGTCATGGTGTTGACGATTACAGAATCGGATTGAAGTACGGTTTGCCTGTGTTTGCGCCAGTCGATCCCAAAGGTAAGTTTACGGACGAGTTTGCAGAGTTCAAAGGACAATTTGTATTTAAAGCGAACGAACCCATTATTCAGAAATTAAAAGATTCTGGGCATCTTCTTTCAAGAACCGATATTCAGCATAGTTACCCGCATTGCTGGCGGTGTAATAGCCCGGTTATTTTTAGGGCGACCCCGCAGTGGTTTATTGGAATGGAATCTCGCGGTGGGGTAGGTCCGAATCTTAGAAAAGAAGCATTAGAGGCGATTCCAACTGTAAACTGGATTCCAAGTTGGGGAATCAACCGTATTCAGAGCATGGTTGAATCTCGTCCTGACTGGTGTATTTCGCGTCAACGCTCCTGGGGAGTTCCGATCACTGCCTTTTACTGTGAGACTTGTGATGAGGCTAAAGCCGACGCTAGTGTTTTTGAGCACCTAGCAAATGAAATTCAGTCGCGGGGTGTGGATATTTGGTTTACCGAGCCGGTTGAAAAATTAATTCCGAAAAATTCTAAATGCGGAAAATGCAGTGGAACCAAATTTAGAAAAGAAAAAGATATTTTAGATGTCTGGTTTGACTCCGGAGTGAGTCACGCCGCTGTTTGCGAAGAGCGTGAGCTAGGTTGGCCCGCCGAACTATACTTAGAAGGAAGTGACCAGCACCGCGGATGGTTTCAGGCGTCACTTTTAACCGCTGTTGCCACTCGGCATCGTGCCCCATTTAAAACGGTTTTGACCCATGGGTTTGTAAACGATGCACAGGGAAAAAAAATGTCTAAGTCCAAGGGCAACGTGACCTCGCCCCTTGAGATCATGAAAACTCATGGCGGAGATATTTTAAGATTTTGGGTGGTATTAGAGGATTATCGAAATGATTTAAATTTCTCAAAAGAAAGTTTGGAGCGAGTTTCAGAGAGTTACCGCAAGATTAGAAATACAGTACGGTTTTTGCTCGGAAATTTAAATGATTTCGACCCGCAAAAAGACTCTGTTGGCGCACCCCAAATGGGCGATCTGGATCTTTGGGCCCTTTCACGTGCAGCAACTGTTTTAGAGACCGTAGCAAAAGCTTACGAAAATTACGAGTTTCATATCGTTTATCAGCAGGTAATCAATTTCTGTGTTGTCGATCTCTCCGCAATATATTTCGATATCTTGAAAGACCGACTTTACACGGCGGGAAAAAAATCTTTCGAGCGAAGATCTTCGCAGACAGCCCTTTATTTGATTTCAAGCGCCTTGGTGCGCGCATTGGCACCTATTCTTTCGTTTACGGCCGAAGAGGCGTGGGCCATTTTACCTGGAAATAAAGAATCCGTGTTTTTGTCCGAATTCCCTTCTGGTGAACATGGGTTAAAGAAATGGCAAAACCCTGAGCTCGAAAATCGGTTTGCTGGCGTTTGGGCGATCAGAGATGTAGTGCTCAAAGCACTCGAGGGTGCGAGACAGGATAAAACCATCGGTCATCCTCGTGAGGCCAAAGTTACCCTGACTGTGGATGGGGCCGGGGCTACCGCTCTCAAATCCGTCAGAGAAGTCCCAGCACGAACATTTTTGGTAAGTGTCTTAGAAATTGTTCCTGGTAAAGCAGTAGCGGCTCAGGTGTCTGTGGCGCAGGGTGAGAAGTGCGCGCGTTGCTGGACTTATTCCATAACCGTCGGAAAGCAAAAAGGAGCTGAGGATCTATGCTCTCGTTGCGCGGAGGCCCTAGGTGAAACAGGTTAATGTAAAATATCTTGTTTTAACTCTGCTTGCGTCTTCGATCATTCTGCTGGATCAACTCACCAAATATTTAGTTCTCGGAAATTTTCATCTGGGTGAAAGTCAGCCAGTGATTCCGGGTCTATTAAATCTGACTTATATCCGCAATACTGGCGCTGCCTTTGGAATGCTTGCACAGGCGGACCCAAAATTTCGTATTCCTTTTTTCGTGATAGTCCCGTTGGCAGCCTTATCTGCCATTGTCTACGTATTTCGACGAATTCCAGCCAAGGATCGCAAGCTTTCAGTAGCGCTTGCTCTTGTTATGGGGGGGGCAATGGGAAACCTCATTGATCGACTAAGTTTAGGGTATGTAGTCGACTTTCTCGATTTTCATTGGAAATACAGGTATCATTTTCCTGCATTTAACGTGGCGGACTCGGCGATTTGTATGGGAGTTGCAATTCTGATGTTTGATTTAGCCGTTCGCAGCGATGATGAATTTACAGAGGAAACCTCACGCTGAGGAAGACAGGACAATATGTATCCGATTCTTTTTAAAATTGGCCCGATTCCGATTCATACCTACGGCTTTTTGGTTGCCCTAGGGTTTCTAATCGCTGTTTATATTATTCGAACTCTAGCCATTCGAGCGAAATTAGACGTAGACCGAGTTTTGGATTTGACCTTTTGGGGTTTACTTGTGGGTTTTATGGGTGCGCGGCTTCTCTTTGTGATCACCCGTTTTGGTTCTTTCATGTCCGATCCGATCAGTATTTTTAAAGTCTGGGAGGGCGGACTCGTGTTTTATGGTGGCCCGCTCGCCGTAGTACCTTGGGCAATCTGGTACATGAAAAAGCACAAGTTACCCCTGTGGCGGACCGCCGACGTGATTGTGCCGGGTTTGACTGCTGGCCAGATTTTAGGGCGTTTTGGTTGTATATCCGCAGGATGTTGCTATGGGCGCCCAACAGGTAGTACTTGGGGGTTTAAATTTTATTCAGAACTTGTTGATCGTCACCTGCACGGCGTTCCTCTTCACCCCACTCAACTTTACGAAGCGGGTGGAAACGTAGTCATCTTAACTGGGCTTTTGTATTTATTTAAAAATAAGAAATTCGATGGCCAGGTGGCACTCACCTATTTTATGGCTTATCCTATTTTGAGAAGCTTTGTTGAAACCTTCCGCGGCGATATTATACGTGGGTTTGTCGTTGAGGATTTATTGTCTACAAGCCAGTTCATTTCCATATTAGTGTTTTTAGGGGCGGCAGCTCTGTATTGGATGCGTTTTGTTTCCACCTCTAATAAAAAAGGCCGCGCTCAGTGAGTTGGACTGGGTTTTCACTTGATCTTCCTTCGATTGGCTTAGCTAGTTTGTCTTTTTTAGTGGGTTCCATTCCTTTTGGTGTCCTCATTACGCGCGCACTGGGACGAAAAAATCCAAGACAAGAAGGCAGCGGCAACATTGGAGCGACTAATGTTTCGCGTGTAGCGGGCTTTTGGCC
>CAYJBA010000197.1:4335-5599 GCA_964367865.1 uncultured Bacteriovoracaceae bacterium
GGCGGGCCTTTTTACCCTTGTTTTAGACGTCTCAAAGGGGGCTCTTCCCATTTTTTTAGCCTCTGCTGTGGGCGTCAGTATCTGGGCGCCTTGGGTCAACGCCGAAGGTCTACTGATCGGAAAATCATTGCAATGGAGTTGCGGCTTTCTGGCTGTTCTTGGTCACTGCTATTCGCCCTGGCTTAGGTTTGAAGGGGGAAAAGGAGTAGCAACCGCATTTGGAGTTTTTTTCGCGCTTACTCCTATATCCGCTGGTATTGCACTTTTTACGTTTATCATCGTTTTTTTACAAACGCGCGTGGTGTCGATATCCAGTTTGAGCGGGATGGCGGTTTTACTTATATCAGATCTTGCACTCTATCCAATAGATGTACATTCTTGGGTGATCGGGTTTATTGTTTTTTTAGTGATGATTCGTCACGAGTCCAATATTGATGCGCTACTTGCAGAGACTGAAAAATCAGTCCCTTAATTTTATTGCGATTTGTTTTTGTTGTTCGACAGGTGCAATTGCGCGCGATGTTGTGGATTCAACAAATGCGCGAATACAATTAGTCGAAGAACCATCCCGAATAGTTACGCTTGCGCCATCGCTCGGAGAGCTCGCCTCTGATTTTGCTGGCAGCCGTCTTTCTCGAATCGTCGGAGTAAGTGAGTTTTCGGATTATCCCCCGGGTTTGAAAAAAAAGCCTTCCATAGGCCCATATCATCACTTTAATATTGAAAAAATCGTCGCGCTTAAACCTGATCTCGTTTTAGCGACTTCGGACGGAAATGCGAAAGATGAGGTTTTACACTTAAGAGAACTGGGTCTTCCTGTTGTAGTTGTTAGAACTGAAACTTTTGAGCAGATAGAAGAATCAATGCGACTTGTCTCGAAAGCCATGGGTAATGCAGCTTTTGGAGAGTCAATGGCAAAAAGATTTAATGAAGGCTTGTCCCGTATTCGCGCTCATTCGGACGGCCTTTCTCAGAAATTTGGAAAAAAAAGAATTCTTCTGCAGCTGGGGGATGACCCGCTGGTCGTTGTTGGAAGTCAATCCTTTTTGAATGTTGCCCTCACGTTATTGGGTGGTGAAAATATTTACTCGGACTCGAAAGTCCATTATCCCCGACCCAGCCTAGAAGACGTGTTGCATAGAAACCCGGACGTGATCGTTGTCATGCCGCTTGATGAAAAACTTGGAAGATTTGCCGAATACGCTAGTAGATGGAAGCGATTTTCAACTCTAAAAGCGGTACAGTTAAATCAAGTGCGTGTTTC
>CAYJBA010000198.1:0-5579 GCA_964367865.1 uncultured Bacteriovoracaceae bacterium
AATTGGGCGCTTTTTAAGGGTTTGATCGATCAAGACCAAAGTGTTCGAGAAAAATTTGAAAAAATTAATTTGGCTACCCATGAGCTCGAAACTGCCCTCAACGCAAAAGACTGGAATGGCTGCGCACAGGCGATTGCAAAAGAATGGGCGGCGAGAAAAACTTTGGCCACCGGTATTACGACACCCGAAATGGATCGAGCGATTGAGGCTGCTTCTAAAATAACTCCCCTTTCTGCTAAAATTTGTGGAGCCGGGGGGGGCGGATGTTTTTTTACTTTTGTTCCACAACCTAGCGAAGCGATTCGCAACCAGTTGACAACTCTTTTTAAAGAGCACGGAATGAGGACACTTCCGTTTCATGCGGTTTCGGATGGCCTTCGGATTTCTTGTGAATAAATCTCAGCGGTATATTGGCCTGGAGCTTTCTGGTGCAAAAAATAATAAAACTGCAATAGCTGCCTTGGAGTTTTACCCAAAAGAGAAAAAAATTTTTCTTTTGGACACCTACGACAGAATAACATCAGAATCAGAACAATCGTCTGACCAGGCACTTTTAGAGATGATTCGTGAGATTGGTGATTCTATTTCGCTCATAGCGGTCAATGTACCACTTGAACTACCGCCCTGTATTCGATGCACGAGAAAAAAATGTCCATTTCCCGCAAAGTGCGCGGATCCCTCCGTGCGACACATGAGACAAACCGTTCGAAAAGCAATAAAGCAGAACCCAGGTCCGCGGATCCTTGAATTCACACCTTACACCCAGCGACCTATCGAAATTTGGCTGAGATATCAGGTTTTGCCTAGAATTCCCGAGAGTGCTCGGTTTGAGATTGACGAGGCACTAGGCGGAAATCGTGGACCCCTGACCGCACGGATGAACTTTTTAAAACGCCATTTAAGCGATTTTTCAATCATCGAGGCATGGCCAAAGCTCTCCGTTTCTATTTTAGCCGCGCAAATGGGCTTGGGAAAGCGCGTGATTTCAAGCTACCGGCATCTAGAACAAGGCTCTCATGCTCGATGGGAGATTTTAGAAGGTCTTTCAAAACACCATGGCATCTTTATTTACGATCGCGATATGCGTAAACTCTCTGCGAGTTTGGCGGGATTTGATGCGTTTATTTGCGCATATACAGCGCTGTTGTCGGATACCGGTAGATGCACTAAAATTCCAAGTGGGTTTCCACAAGACTCGGGGTGGGTTCAATTTCCCATTTTAGATCCTTGATGAATAAACAAAACTTAAGGCTAGGACCACAATGTTGCTTTTTTCTCTAAAACGTCTTGCCGAGTCAGTACCTACACTTTTTCTTCTCGCTGCTCTTACTTTTTTTCTGCTCCGTCTTGCGCCCGGCGGGCCCTTTGACTCGGATCGAGCCTGGCCGCCAGAAATACAGGCAAATATCTTAAGAAAATATGAGCTGGATCAGCCGGTCTATATTCAGTTTAGCCACTGGGTTAGGGATGTCGCAAAAGGAGATTTGAGAGAATCCTTTCAGTACATTGGACTGCCCGTCAAAACGATCATTTCGGAATCACTGCCAGTTTCACTCCTATTAGGCGGACTAGCGCTTATTTTTGCTATTGCTTTAGGAATTCCCTTTGGGTGTGTCGCGGCCTGGCGACAAAACACGCGCTTAGATCACATCGCAATGTTTTTTGCGATATCTGGCATAAGCCTGCCGGGATACCTCGTTGCGAGCATTCTAGTTTTGGTTTTTTCTCTTCAGTTAGGTTGGTTTCCACCCGCCCGTTGGGAGGGCCCTAGCTCAATGGTTTTACCAGTTGTTACCCTATCCTGGAGACCCATGGCCATTTTGGCAAGATTAACCCGTTCGTATATGATCGAAACTTTACAGTCTGATTATATTCGTACGGCCCGAAGCAAAGGTCTCTCTGATACGGTAATTATTTTTAAACATGCCCTCAAAAACTCCCTTATACCCGTAATTACAATACTCGGACCCCTGGCCGCACATTTGGTTACGGGTTCCTTTTTAGTTGAAATCGTTTTTCAAATTCCGGGCATGGGAAAACACTTTGTTCAGGCCGTTATCAACAGAGACTACCCTCTCGTGATGGGCGTTACACTTTGCTACGGTGTAATACTCCTTCTTTCTAATCTTTTTGTCGATCTAGCCTATGGTTGGGTCGATCCTAGAATTAGGATGGAAACATGAGCGGCTGGACTCACTTTAAACGCAATCGAGCTGCTGAATGGAGCATGTGGTTTTTAGCCATTATTACCTTGCTAGCCATTTGCGCTCCGTGGGTTACGCGCTTCTCGTACGAAGAACAAAATATATTGCACAAACTTCAGGGTCCTACCCTTGAACATTGGATGGGAACCGACACCCTGGGGCGCGATCTCTACAGCCGCATCATTTATGGAGCTAGAATGTCCTTAGCGGTTGGATTTGTAACAGCCTTGTTTGCCCTATTCGTTGGAACCCTTACTGGGTCTATAGCGGGATATACGGGCGGGTGGATTGATAAACTCCTCATGCGCGTGGTCGATATTTTTTATATTTTTCCATCCTTACTATCGTCGATTTTACTTGGGCTACTCTTAGGACGCGGGTTTACGGGTATATTTTTAGCTCTCGGAATCACGGCTTGGGTTACGCAAGCGAGACTCGTTCGCGGCTTAGTACTTCAGGCCAGAGAGTTTAATTATGTCGAGGCGGCCAGAGCGCTGGGAGTCAGCCATCCTTGGATTGTATTTAGACATATTCTTCCTAATCTGTGGGGGCCCATCATCGTTTCATTAACGATGCAGATACCGGCTGCCATTATGTCGGAGAGCTTTTTGTCCTTTATTGGCCTGGGACTGCAGCCACCCTTTTCTAGCTGGGGAACGCTCGCAAACGAGGGATTTCGTGCAATGAAAAGCTATCCTCACCTGATTATTTTTCCGGGCGGGGTTCTTTTTATTACATTACTTGCGTTTAATTATTTTGGAGACGGATTGAGAGATGCGCTTGATCCTCACGGGGATCGAGCTCTTACCTAAGGCCGTACCTTAGAGATCCCACGGTCACAATTTCTCCATTTTGATTTTTAGCTTGAAGATCTAAAACAATATCGGACTCAGAAACCTCTTTTACGATCCCACCAATAGCAATCTCATCTCCGATAAAGGTCATTGACTTAAATCGAGTTTGTAAACGGACCAACTTCCATGCTGAAATTTTTAACTCATCCCGAATATAAATTTCGCCACGCTCGGCTATAAATGCGGCCAAAAGCATACCGTGAGCTATAACTCCCGGCAAACCCACAGACTTCGCTACACCTTCATCTAGGTGAATAGGATTGGGATCTCCGGAGGCTTCGGCATAGGCCTTAAGCTGCAGCTGAGTAATAGGGGAACGAACCTCAAATTTTATCAATGTTCCATGCTTTAAGTGAGAAGGGGGCACCATTTAATCTAAGTCCTCGCAATGATCGTGGTACGAGCCGAAGCCACCTGTCCAACATCGGTTCCACCACGAGTCACTTTAAATCCAGTTTCGAAGATAAGAAAATGCATGGCCCCGGAAGCTCCTGATTTTCTAAGTGCCTGTACCAATTCGGTTTCATAGCTCACGAGATCACCCGTAATTATCTTTCCTTCGTAACGGTACTCTTGCTCCGCATGTAAAACTTTAGAAAGATTCAAGCCGAGTTTTCCGAAAAGATCAAACTCACCTCGACGAAATGTAGTCAAAAAGGTGGGCGAAGCTTCGCCGCGATTAACCGAGCCAATCGCCTGGCAAAATTTTTCAAGGTGATCTGCGCTGATCCTCTCTTCATAGGGTCCAGCTTTTTCACCCACGCGCCCTTTAAAATCAGCTTTATTTTCCAATGCTAACCTTTTTTAAAAGTAAATAATTTAGTGGATTTAACTCAAGCCCTTGAACTTTAGATCGGACGAGTGCCATGTTGGGCTCATAATAAAGGGGAACAATAACGGCATTTTCTTCTAATAGAATTTTTTGAACGTCGTAGTAAATTTTTTCACGAATTTTTTTATTTTGAACACTTCTGCCATTTAAAACTAGATCATCGTATTTTTCATTTTTCCAAGTAGTCCGATTATTTCCAGAGGACCCTAAGAAAAGAGACAAAAAATTATCGGGATCTGGATAATCCGCGCTCCAACTTCCCTCAAAGAGTGGATACTGATGCATATCTACTTGGGCTCGAAAAGTTTTATGGTCGTAAGGTTGGAGCGACACTTCAAGTCCTAGATTTTTTTTGAGTTCGTTTTGAATATACTGCGCTAAGATCATGGGCTTGGCCCAATTGGGAAGAATCATTTCAAGCTGAATCGATGAGGTACCTTCGATTCCAGATTTTCGAAGTTCGGCCCGGGCCAGCGCGGGATTAAATGGAAGTCCTAAACTCTTAGAATAAGACATCATTCCAGGTGGAACGAAAGAGGTCGCAGCCTGCTGGCCTCCATGCATAATTTCGCCCAATTTTGATTTATCGATCGCCATAGCTATTGCGCGACGAAAGGCAGGGTTTGAGAGAGGAAACTTATTAACTGCAAAACCCAGGTATCCCGTTTTTAAATAAGGATATTTTTTTAATTCGTGGTTTCCCGCGAGTTTTTTTAAATCCAAAGTCGATAAATCAGTTAAAAAATCCAATTTGCCCGACTCATAAAGCGAAAGCGCCGTAGAATCGTCCGTAATAATCAAAGCTGTGATCTGCTCGACATTTCCCCTCAGCCCAAAGTAATAAGGGTTCGGCTTTAAGATAATCTTTGAGTCGTGATCGTGACCTATTAACTTATAGGGCCCGGCTGTTACCATTTTTCCCGGGGAGTCCCACGTATTTCCGTGCGTGGCGACGATATCTTCTCTTAGAGGAAATGTTACCCAAAATGTCGGAATATAAATCCAATGCGCCACGGGCCTCGAAAGCTTTACTTGCAGAGTATAATCGTCCAGCGCTTTGACCCCCACCGCATCGAAATCCTGGATTTTGCCCTTATTATAAAATTCAGCTCCCTCGATATCAAAGAGCAAGTATGCGTAAGAAGCCGCCGTCAGAGGGGAGAGAAGGCGTTTCCAACTATAAACGAAATCTTTTGCCTTTAGATAAACACCATCAGACCATTTAGCGTCAGGCCTGAGATAAAAAGTATAGGTCCTTCCGTCTGGGCTTGTTGTCCATCTCACTGCTATCGCTGGAACTACGTTGAGCTTAGAATCAAAACTAACTAGGCCCTCCATCAAGTTCATCAGGATGTAGGTTTCAATGGGCGTATGTGCCTTGTTCCAATCCAGTGTCTCAGGTTCTCCTAATAGTCTAAATGTGAAATTTCTAGCGGCATTCTCTACTTGAGCGGATCGCGCGGCGCAGCCCCCAAAAAGAGCGATCGTCAACACAAAGCAGCTTAAATAACAGCGGATCTTCATTGACCCCCTCCTGAATTAAATTTCATTCTGGATTTACAATTTTTACGATGACGTCGCCCAGTAGTTTGGCTTGGCATGATAAACGCGAAAGATATGTCGTCGTGAAAGCGCCCTCTAGACGTTCTTTTTCCATTTTTTCCATTGGCGATAAAGAATTTTCTCCTG
>CAYJBA010000199.1:0-5560 GCA_964367865.1 uncultured Bacteriovoracaceae bacterium
GAGTTCAGACGTGTGCTCTTCCGATCTATACTAAGTGACCCACCTAAGGCTCGAAGTTTAGCACGTTCTTCGCAAGCAAGCGCAGCCTTTTTAAGCAAAACACTGCGGACATCGCCACGCGACTTTTCTAAATTAAATACGTCGCTTAAACACCTAAACCCGGGGATCACACTCCACTTTTTAGAGGCACGCCGATCTACTCCTAAATGGATCACGGGTATTGTTTTGAATTTTATATTTTTTAGCAGCGACGAAATTCTCATCTCGTCGCGCGCTTGGTCTTCGGGTACACAGATGACTACCGAAGATATCCGGGTGAACTCGACCAGCTCCTCTTCTGTTGAATCCAGTAAGCGAATCTTCGATTGAACCTCGCTCATCAGCGACTCCGCCAATCGATGAGCTGACTCAGGAGTTCTATTATAAAGAACGAGATCTCGATCCAAAAGATAGGGCGCCACTGATTGAGCGAGCTGCCCTGCGCCAATAAGAAGTGTTTCGCCCTGGGGCGCATCTTGAAGCATACGTCTCACAAGACTTCCGTAAGAAGCGCCACCAGCGTTTTGGATAAACTGAGTTCGAATTTCTTTGGTGTCTTCAAAAATACGCTGAATCCACGGTGAAAGTTCGGTACGTGTTTCGAGATCCAACTCCTTGCAAGTTGCCCAAGACTTTTTGAGCTGCCCAAAAATATCCGTCTCTCCCTGAATTCGGCTTTCGAGGCCCGTAGCCACTCTCAGTAAGAATCGATATGCCTCTTTACCTTCAAAAATCTCCAAACCCTTGGTTTTCGGCAGTACCAATGAACCCATTGATTTTTGGGTCCCAACATAAAGAAACCGCTGACAAGAATCTAAAATAAATAGCCCCTTACGGTTTTGAGCGTCCTTCATAGCTTCATTTAGAAAATCAATCGATTCGCCCGATGGATCGGCCTTGGATAGATGTAATATTCTTAGAGATTCGATACCCATGATTTAATGGTAGGCCGATGACCAAAACAAGTGTCACAGAAGTGTCATGAGGTTTTTAAGCTCTAAACTGCTAATATTGCTATGTTTTTTAAGTAACCTCGTTTAGAGTTAATCGGATGCCCCAACCCAACCTCGTAACCTCGGTCATTGTATACGCTGACGGCGCAGCCTCTGGTAACCCAGGACCTGGAGGGTGGGGTGGATTGATTCTCATGCCTGATCTCAAAATCATTGAGTTAGGGGGAGCGGTTCCAGCTACGACAAATAACAGGATGGAGCTTACAGCCGCCATCGCCTGCCTTAATCAAGTTAAGGACTCGCGCCATAAAATTTATGTTCACACAGATTCAAGCTACGTGATTCAAGGCGCTGAGGGTTGGATAAAGGGTTGGAAAAAATCAGGGTGGAAAACCAAAGAAGGCAAAGATGTTGCGAATCGCGATCTTTGGGAGCAACTCGATGCCTTAACATCGAGTGCCCAACCCACTCCAGAGTGGGTTTATGTTGCAGGCCATACAGGAGTCCCTGGCAATGAGCGCACGGACGAAATCGCAGTGGCGTATTCTTTGGGAGAGTTGCCGCGACTTTACCAGGGACCCCTTTCGGGTTACACGCTTACAAAAGAGGATCTCCTCACCACCGAAGGAAAGAAGACCAATCCACGATCGAGATCTAAACTCCAGGCTCTTCACTATTTGAGTCTCGTGGGACGAGTTCCCATGCGGCACAAAACTTGGGTAGAATGCGAAAGCCGCGTGAGAGGGCAAACGGGCGCAAAGTTTAAAAAGGTCACAACTCCAGACGAAGAAGGAAAAATACTTCTGGAATGGGGATATAAAAAAGAGGATGTGAAAGAATAAAGTCTGAACTTGGCAATAAGCCTTCGTACCTAGCCTTTACTTTTACTTCTTCTTCCCAGCAGGACAAAACCCGGGCCTCGGCCCAATTTTTGGAAATTTTCTGCAAACTTCGGGTCGTTTTTCGTATACGGTACATAGCCGGTTTTCATCTAAAAAAATACAGTCTCTGCCTCGCCGCTGCTCAATTACGAAAAGCTGACTCTTACTCTGAAAACCTTGGATGATTCCCGCCTTTAGCAACCGGGTAGCTACCTTCTTAAGTGACTCAGCTGCCTCATCCTCCGTAATCAGTTCAAGCCTCAAAAGATCTGCCGCACTGGCTTCGACAGGCAAAGAGCAACACCCGGCCGTACAGTTTTCACATAAGCCTTTTCTAAAAGGGACCCAGGTGGAGGGTCTGTTGTAATCTGGTTTCACAACGCGTGTTCTCGCTCATGGGATCGCCTTCAGTCAAGCCCTCTTGACTTAAGTAGCCCAGGTAGTAAAACTCCTCTATGGTTCGACATTTTGACCCCAATGCAACGGCTTCTGAAAATTCGGGTGTATTTGGACTTCCTTATACTGAGGCCGAAGCTGAACTTGTTTTAATTCCTGTTCCTTGGGAGGCAACCACTTCGTACGGGGGCGGAACCTCAGATGGACCTCGCGCTATTTTCGAAGCCAGCAAACAGGTGGACCTTTTTGATCTCGAAATCCTGAAGCCCTACGAAGCGGGCATTTATATGTGCGATGAATTGAACGAAATTCGCGATTGGAACGCTCGCGCTAAGACCGAGGCGCAGAAAATAATCGCAGCTGCCGGGGTGACAGACGATAAGCCCGCACTTATTGCAGCGCTTAAAACTGTAAACGAGTATGGTGAAAAGCTGAACCATTCTGTTTATGTGCAAACCAAGAAATTACTTTCTGCCGGAAAACTCGTTGGGGTGATTGGAGGAGACCACTCCACCCCCTTCGGGGCACTTCAAGCTATTTCTGAAAAATATAAATCTTTTGGAATTCTCCATTTTGATGCCCATTCTGATACCCGCCAAGCCTACCAAGGGTTTACGTGGTCACACGCATCGATCATGTATAATGTTTTAGAAAAGCTCAACGGAGTCATCAAACTTGTTCAAGTGGGAATTCGCGATATTTGCGAGCAAGAAGTCGAGTACACGGCAACGCTAAAAAATAGAGTAAAGGTTTTTTACGACCAAGATCTAGCCCTTCGAAAACTAGAAGGTGCCCATTGGGACAAAATCACGAAGGATATTATCTCGACGCTTCCTCATGAAGTCTGGGTATCATTTGATATCGACGGACTCGATCCTCGTTTTTGTCCGCACACGGGTACCCCTGTTCCAGGTGGGCTCGATTATCATGAAGCTCTTTATTTAATTTCTGCCGTTGTAAAATCGGGCCGTAAGATCATTGGCTTTGATATCAATGAGGTAGCCCCCAATCCCAGGAGTTCCGAAACAGGCGACGAATGGGATGCAAATGTCGGCGCAAGACTACTTTACAAACTCTGTGCATGGACGCTTGCCAGTCAGTCCAAAGCGAAGCAGAGGTAATGAAATTCAATATTGGATTTATTTTAATTGTTTTAGTTATCAGTAATCTGTCCTTTGGGGCTGAGCCACAGGTTCTGCAGGCACCGTCACAAAATAAATTAACCTTATCGGCCATTGAAGGGGCCAACACTATCTCTACACATATTCGCAAGGGGGACAAATGGAGTCCAGCGGTCGCGCTGTCAGTAGGTTCTATAATTCCCGCTGGGAGGCGAATTCGAATCACGCCTGGCTCGAAGGCTACATTGAACTACGAAAACGGAAACCAACTAGAATTATTTAACGGCGCTGATCTTGAATTAACGGGAACCCCGAGAGGACCCGAAGGCGAACCTGACATCATTGTCCTTTACGAAGGTCTCGTTCGAGGAACCATTAATTCTTTAAAAGGACGCAACGCTATACCTTCACTGTCTGGCAAAAACCCAATTCGCCTCGTAATTCGCTCACCAGCCATTGTTTTGGGGGTTCGAGGCACCGTATTCGATATTTCTTACACTGCCGCTTACCACATGGCAAAAGTGCAAACTTTCAGCGGGGCTGTCGAAGTTGCGAGAGATCAGTCCACTCTTCTTTCTCATGGCGGATTTGAAATACCAGCAGGCCAATTTGTAACAATAACAACCGCTGGAATTTCTACGGTTCAAACTTTGGCCGTTGCGCCAGGTACGTTACCCAAGCCCGCGCCTCTCCGGCCCTTATTTGGTGTCGCGGGCTTGAGAGAATGGTTACCTAAACCTCACCTTTTTGATTTTGAAATAGGACTCCTAGGGTCTGAGGATCCCAGAATAGTACTAAGCCCATTTGGTATAAATGGATCGGTGGACCCTCAATTTAGACCCATGCCTTATTTAAGCTGGAAGCCTGGATTGGGTTTACCTAAATTAGACGACATTCGAGTAAAATTTAATTTGGGATTTGCTAAGCGCGCTGAATATTTTATTCGCGAACTTGGGGTCTCCGTTTCTGCACAGCTCTTTGAAGTAGCCTTTGCAGAGGTAGGCGTGGGAGATCAGGTTTGGCTTGACCAATTAATAAATGGATCGACTTTTACAATAAATGCCGGCTTCTTTATTCGGGGCCCTGGCTTTCCACACAGCATTGTTTTAGGTCGAACCACTTTGAGCACGGTTTCTAGAACCACTGACCAATGGCGCTTGGGATTGGGTTTTTCGTTTTGAAATTAGGATAGGGTCGCAAGATCATTTGCTTAGTTTTTAGTTAAGTCGCACGTCACCCGCACTAGTTCCTCACACTCCTCTTAACCACAAAGTCAAATCCAAATATACGTCCATTACAGTCAGAGCCGTAGCGTTACAGGCGATTTGAAGCGGCGTAGCTAGATCCGTTGGCTGGTTAGCCTGGCTCTTGGGGAGATAGCCTGCCCTAATACATCGAGAGTCGAGTTAATTATCAAATTTTATAAAGATTCGCGCGTCGCAGGATGCGACGTGAGCGCGGAAGAACAGGATGTTCGTTCTTTATAAAATTTGATAATTAACTCGACTCTCGATGTATTAGGGCAAGATCACACGCTTAAGAGCCAGACTATCCAGCCAACGGATCTAGCTACTCCGCACTCAAAAACGGATACCGATAATCCCTCGCCGGAACCATTGTCTCTTTAATCGTCCGGGGCGAGAGCCAGCGCAGTAGATTCAACATACTACCTGCCTTATCGTTCGTGCCCGAAGCCCTTGCTCCACCAAAAGGCTGCTGACCCACAACGGCGCCTGTGGGCTTATCGTTGATATAAAAATTTCCAGCGGCATTTTTGAGGGTTTCCGCTATTTTCGTCAATGCGTATCGATCTTGCGCAAAAACCGCGCCGGTCAATGCATAGGGCGAAGTCTTAGCACAAACTTCTAAAGTCGCATCGAGATGCTTGTCATCGTAAACGTACGCAGTGAGTACAGGGCCAAAAATTTCTTCGCACATTGTTTTATAGGTGGGAGTATTTGCCTGAATAACAGTTGGATCAATAAAGTAACCCTGGCCCCCTCGAGCATTTCCGCCGACAAGAATTTTTGCATCAGTCGAGTTTTTGGCGTGATCTAAATATCCAGAAATTTTCTTAAAGGATCGTTCATCAATTACTGCGTTCATAAAGTTTCTAAAATCCCGCACGTCACCCACTGTTATGGTTTTTATTTCAGAAATCAGTCGATCG
>CAYJBA010000200.1:0-5544 GCA_964367865.1 uncultured Bacteriovoracaceae bacterium
TGATTATGCTTCCATCTTTTTCAATCGATGCATCTCAATCATGGAACAACGAGTGGACCTCGGGAAATCTCTCAAAACAAATCGAAGGCGTGGCGCTATTTAATCTTGTGCATTGGGGAGCTGATCTTGCGACTTGGCGTGCTGCCGATGCTGACGTCGAAACAGAAGAATATCAACTTTCTGCCACCGAGTTAAAAGAGGAGCTATCTGCAGTGACCGCTCTTTTACAGTTTATTTCTAAAACTCACGAAAAAGCGATTCATAAAAAATTAGTGGATATGGAAAAAGCACTCCTCAACATCGCGCAGAAGCGATTCAATGCTGGACTTTTACCTCAACAAGAAATCAACCAGGTCATGATCGATCTTGAAAACGCGGCTTCAGCCCTAGTCGACGTAGAGCTAGGCTGGAACGAAGCGCAAGCGACGCTTGAGGCTCTTTTAGGACACAGTGATATCTCTTTAGAGTGGTCTTGGAAATCTCGCATCGAAAAGGCCGCCTTAGAGCTGGCTCAAAATAAAGATCCTGATTTGGCGTTACGGCCCGATCTACAGAATGCATCTGCCCGCGCTCGTGCCGAATCCGAGCGTTACACGAAGTCAGTGAGACTTTTATTTCCTAGTATTGATACGACCTTTAGATTTGGACACTACGAAGCCGCTGGTGCAGTCGGAGCCCCCAGTTGGACCGCAGTACTTCAGATCAAACTCCCGTTCTTTGATCAATTTCAAACCTATGCAAATGCACGCGCCCAGTCCTATGTACGAGAGGCCGCAGAGGCTTCGGTCGTTCAGGTTCAAAGAGCAGCAAAAGCTGACTGGAGTATCGCGCAAAACAGCTTTGAAAAAGCGTTTCAGACCGCACGATCTCGTGAAAAAATTCTTTCGATCTCTCAACAACTTTATCAAGATAACCTGAAGCGATTTCAGGCAGGACGTATTAGCGCAAATGACCTAGCGATTAACCAGAAAAGGCTCTTAGATTCTGAGTTATTTGCAATTCAGGGATGGAAAACTGCGCACTTGGCCTTACTTAAACTCTGCCAAGCCCGCGGGCGCTCGGTCCTAAAATGCGGATAATACTTTTTGAAATGAAGCGCAGGCTGCGTCTATTGGAGCCCCTGTGGCATCGAGATGGGTCACAGCACGAAGAGAAGTTAGGTTGATTGCGCCGACCAGAAGGCCTTCAGCTTTAAGGGCACTTTGGACTTCACTCGAGTTTCGCTTGAGACCCGATACATCAAAAATGACTATATTAGTTTCGATTTCGGAGACCTGAACCCCGCGCAAATCCGAAAGACAGCTCCCTAGTTTCTTGGCGCTCTGATGGTCCTCATCCAAGCGCTCAATGTTATGCTCAAGTGCATAAAGACCCGCCGCCGCTAAAACTCCCACTTGCCTCATTCCACCTCCAAAAATTTTTCTGTACCGTCTGAGTTCTGCGATACGGGCGCGATCTGAGCAAACGAGCGATCCTACTGGCGCGCCCAGTCCCTTAGACAAGCAAAGCGACACTGTTTCAAAATTTCCGCTGTATTCTTCCGCCGAGACGCCACTTGCAACCACTGCATTCATGAGTCGCGCGCCATCTAAATGCATAGGAATTTTAAGTGAAAGCGCCAATTTTCTAATCTCTCGGATGGTCTCTATCGGATAAATCGAACCGCCGCCTCGGTTGTGCGTATTTTCCAGAGCAATGAGTTGAGTTCTCGGAAAGTGATCGTCTTTTCCGCGAATCGCATTTTTAATCATATCGACATTTAAAATTCCACGATTGCCAGATAGGCATTGAGTTTGTACTCCCGATAAGGCTGCGGCTGCACCGCCTTCAAACAAAAAAACATGCGAATTTTCATCGACTATAATTTCATCCCCTGGACGCGCGTGAAGTCGAATTGAAATTTGATTTGCCATCGTGCCGGAAGGAACAAAAAGTGCGGCCTCTTTACCTAAAAGCGCCGCTGCTTTTTCCTGAAGCCTATGAACAGTTGTGTCTTCATTATATACATCATCACCTACCTCGGCTTGAGCCATAGCCTTTCGCATTTCAGGAGTGGGCTTGGTCACGGTATCGCTTCTTAAATCAATCATAGATCATGGGTATAACGCACAGTGACTCCTGCTGAAAAGAGGAATATTTGGTAGCCAGACCTGGCTATTACGCTTATTCTTAAAAACTATGAAAACAAAGAACTATGCAGTTTTATCGGTGTTTTTTGCCCTAGGAGCGCAAGCCATGGAAGTTCAAGGACACAGAGGGGCACGCGCAAGGTATCCCGAAAATACAATTCCTGCGTTTGAGTATGCGCTTCAAGTGGGTGTCGATGTGCTTGAATTGGATATGGCCATAACTCAAGATGGAAAAATCGTGGTCAGCCATGATCCACATATCAGCGCAAAAATTTGTTTGAACGCTAAGGGCCGCAAACTCGAAAAAGAGCCGCTGATTCATGAACTCACTCTGGCTCAAGTTAAGACCTACGATTGCGGAACTCTCATTAACCCTAGATTTCCTCATCAGCGCCCTGTTTCGCCTACTCAGATTCCAACATTAGAAGAAGTTTTTAAGTACGTAAAAGACAGCAAACATCCAGTTGCAAAAAAAGTTCGCTTTAACATCGAGACAAAAAGTTTTGCCGACCACCCCGAGTACACAGTTGCACCGGCTGAGTTTGCAAAACGGGTTATTGCAGTGGTAAAAAAGCATCACATGATGAATCGAGTAATTCTGCAATCCTTTGATTACCGTACACTCGAAGAGGCGAGAAAGATTGAACCCAAGATTGTTATCGCGGCCTTGAGCGAAACTAAAGGCGAAGACCTGGTTGCATCGGCTAAAAAATTAAATGCCAACATCTGCTCACCTGATTTTGAAATGATTTCGGGGGATACGGTAAAAAAATTGCATGATATCGGCGTTCAGGTTGTACCTTGGACATTAAACACGCCGGAGGATTGGAAAAAAGCCATAGACATGAACGTAGACGGCATCATTACTGACGACCCAGGTGAGCTCATCTCGTTTCTAAAAAAGAAGTAGATTTTGCTGCTCACCGGGGGTTTTCGCCAGATCTCCACTGTAATTTGGAGACCATGCGCCTGAGTATGGATCTTACGAGCCAAGGAAAATGTCGAATCAAAAAAACTCCGAGTTTTCCATGACCTGTAATAATTTGTTCAGGACATCGCTTAACTATGGCGCGCACAATCTGCCTCGCGGCTTTCTGGGGCGGCATCATCAACCAGGCGGGAACATCCTCTTTTAATTTGTCGTTCAGCCTTCCGTGATTATCAACAGTTCTAATTTCAGTGGCAACGAAACCTGGACTGATATGAGTCACGCTCACGCCATATTTAATCATCTCGTAGTATAAACTCTCGGTAAAACCACGTAGCGCAAATTTGCTTGAAACATAAGCCCCTGCTGAAGGAACACTGATCCAACTGTTTACACTTCCTATAAAACAGATCGAACCCTGGGTTTTTTTTAAAGCGCCGAGCGTGGCGGAGGCCGTATGGAGAGCTCCAAAAAAATTAGTCTCAAATTGTCGACGGTAATCCTCAATATCTAGATTTTCGAAATTTCCGCCTACGGCGTATCCAGCATTAGCAACCACGTAATCAATTCGCCCCCAGCGAGCAAGTGTTAGATGGACCGCCTCTTCTAGGCTCTTTTTATCCGTAACGTCTGCGGGCAAAGACAACGCCTGTGTGCCCCCTTTTTCGATCTTATTTTTAAGTTCTTCGAGTCTGTCTACACGGCGGGCCAAAATCGCGGTATCTGCGCCTCGAGATGCAAATTCGAGAGCCAGAGCCTCTCCAATACCGGATGAAGCACCTGTGATCAACGCTACCTGATTTTTCATTCTTACCTCGTTTCTGCTTGTGTCAATGGTTTGGCGCTCAAAGTCCTAGATTCTAATAACTTTAAGCGGAAATTAGCTCAACACCATATTAATATAAACAAGGCGAATGATGAGTTTCGCTGATCGACGGGGATAAGGCGACGGATGGAAATACTGGTCATAGACAACGACGAGGGACTTCGCGGAAAAACTGCTTTTGCCTTGGAGAGCCAGTTAGGTGCTAAGGTGTTGCAAGCGAAAACCTGTGCCGAAGGCATGAAAGCCGCGCAAAAATCTAAAAAACTCCGTGCGGTCATTAGCGGATATAATCTCCCGGATAAGAGCGGGGGCACCCTTTATCACCTTCTTCAAAGTGATGAAAAACTCAAGAGTGTTCCGTTTTTTCTCATCGCCGATCGCGAGGCGCAGTCGTTTCCTGATCTTAAGACTGCAGACTTAACTGGAAGTTTGGTTAAACCGTTTCAGATGGATGCCTTAGTCAAATTGATCCGCGAAAACGTTGTCCAAAGCGCGGGCATCGATATTTCTGCCGCCTATTGCGGAATTCCGATTCCTATCCTTTTACAATTTAGCGAACTTTTAACTGACGTCTATATCAAGCTCTCTGACGGTAAATATGTTCGCCTTCTCGGAAAGGGCGATCCATTTGAGAAGTTGGACGAAAGCAAATTAAGAGAAAAAAAAGTATCGATGCTTTACATCAAAAGAGAAGACTGTGGAATGTTTCTTTCAGAATACGTCGGGGGCGCCACAGCGGCCCTGAAGGAGTCCATCGGGACTGACGCAGCCTTTTTTGAGGTTCCAAAAAGAGTTCACCAGCTCATTCATCACGCTATTCACACTATAGGCTTTACCGAAGACGTTCGTACTCTCACCGAAGAAACCCTCAATCACTCCGTTAATACTATTTTAGAAAATCCAAAACTCTCCGTCTGGCTAGAAAAAATTCTGCCGATTCGTGACGATTACATCTCTTCTCACAGTTTGATTCTAGCCTATCTTGCCTGTGGGATATCTTCGCTAATTGGATGGGTGTCTAAAGAAACATTTTCGAAGCTGACCTTGGCGGCACTCCTTCACGATATCGCAATTTTAGACGATGAGCTCGCAAAGCTTCAAACTCGCGATGACTTGGATCGAGTCATCGGAGTGCGCAGTCCCGCCAATATTCATCTGTTCTTAAATCATTGCGAAAATGCCGCTAAAATTGTCCGTTCGGCGGGTGGATTTCCGTCTGATGTAGAAACCATCATCCTACAGCATCACGAAAGAATTGATGGAAGTGGATTTCCCCACGGACTCAGAGAAAAAGATATTCATCCCCTCGCACTGGTTTTAATCATAGCGCACGATCTGACCAATTATATGGTTGATAAAGGCACCGATTGGACTATCGGTGGCTATTTAGAAACTGTTTCGTCTAGTTATCCTTCAGGATTGGGACGTAAAATTATTGACGAACTGGTTATTGCCTCGGCAGTACCCGATCATTCCTGAATTCTGAGTCGTCTCCCATGAGCGACAAAACTTTCTAAACCCGGTACTTCTAAGGCCTGCTCTAATAATTCTGCCAGCCATTGCTGCGGAGCTTGATCAGGGACGATTGCCGCCTTACGCGCGAGCGCACCTGCCACAAGAGCAGCAGCAATACAGATCGGAAGAGCGTCGTGTAGGGAAAG
>CAYJBA010000201.1:0-5539 GCA_964367865.1 uncultured Bacteriovoracaceae bacterium
AATGAAGGATTTGAACAATCAGGCCTTGGCTTTGGGAGTTCAGTCGGCAGGAAAGATATTTGAAAAACAAGCAAAGACGCGAAGAATTACTAGACGTGAATATTTTCAAAAAATGAATTTAATTTCTCCGACTGTTGATTTCGCGGGATTTAAAACTTGCGATTTAGTTGTAGAAGCAATCGTAGAGAACATGGAAATCAAACGAAAAGTGCTAAAAGAACTTGAAAAAGAGATTCGTGACGATTGCGTGATCGTCTCAAATACATCATCCCTGTCCGTTTCAAAAATGCAGGGAGCGCTTCAGAAACCTGAACGATTTGCAGGAATGCATTTTTTCAATCCTGTTCATCGCATGCCTTTGATCGAAGTCATTCGGGGGGCACAATCATCTGATGAAGCGGTAACCACCGTTTTTCAGCTGGCTAAACAAATGGGTAAGACTCCCATTGTAGTAAAAGACGCGCCAGGATTTTTAGTCAATCGACTTCTCGCGCCTTACATGATCGAAGCATGTTACTTGCTCTCAGAAGGGGTTCCGATACTTGAGATTGATCGCGTTCTCCTAGATTTCGGAATGCCCATGGGCCCCATGGAACTTTTGGACGAAGTGGGAGTCGATGTTGGTGATAAGGTCGCACATATATTGTACGAAGCGTTCGGCGCTCGAATGCTTCCCGGCAATCTTAATTCAAAACTCATTTCAGCAGGTCATTTGGGTAAGAAATCCGGAAAAGGTTTTTACACTTACGCTGGAAAAGAAAAAAAGCGTGAATTTGATACCGAAATTTATTCGTTGTTAGGTGTAACGCCTGGAAGCGGCATTGTGTCAGATGAAGAAATTTTAGAGCGAACGTTACTTCCAATGATTAACGAAGCTTCGCGATGTCTTGAAGACGGAATCGTAGCGACACCCAATGAAGTAGACCTTGGAATGATCATGGGTATGGGGTTTCCTCCTTTTCGAGGGGGATTGCTACGTTATGCGGATACCTTCGGGGCGAAAGTATTAGTCGAAAAATTATTAAAATATGAAACCCGTTTTGGTCCCCGATTTGAAGCTTCGGCCGCATTAAAGAGTCGTGCGCAGAAAAATCCGAGGTTTTATAAAGCTGAGTAACCCCGCCGGGGGTCCCAAAGAGGCGACCGCGCTCGGGCACATCTGGAAAAGTCCTTGGACGGCCTGGATTGGCCTTCGATATTTAAAATCTAAAAAGAACTCTAAGTTTTTGAGTTTTATTACTCTTATTTCGATTGTGGGCGTAGGGCTTGGCGTCATGGCCATGGTGATAGTTTTATCGGTCATGGATGGATTTGAGGCGCAGATGAAAAAGCGGCTCATGGGGACAGATTTACACATTTTGGTAACTCCAACCCTGGAAGCCGATGGATACGATGCTGGGTTTGTATCTCAGGGTTTGATTTCAGAAGAGAAAATTCAAGAAATGAAGGCTTCGAATCCTGATATTAGTACGATTTGGCCTGTAGTTGCGACCGAGGTTATTCTCAAAACGAGCAAGAAAGTGACCGGGGTTGTCGTTAAGGGCGTTTCGGCAGATCGCTTGGAACGCCTAAAAACTCAGATGACCGAATTTGCTGATTCGCGGATGCTTGTGGAGCAAGAAGATGGTGAAACCGTTCGGCTGCCGAGACTCTTTGTGGGGCAGGAGTTGGCGAATGAGATGCTCATTGTACCAGGGGCTCAGGTCACATTGATTTCTCCCACTGAAAATGAAGGTCCGGCAAATTCAGTTCCGAGATTAAAACGATTTGTGGTCGAGGGAATTTACCGATCCGAAGTTCCCGAGCAGGAACTTCATACTGTTTTTACCTCGGATGGGTCAGTGCGATCTTTTTTAAAACGCGCAGGAGTAGTTTCTCAGTGGGAAATATCCGTACGGGATTTTGAAAAGGCTCCAGCGATAGCAGCTAAAATTAAAACAATATTACCTAGTGGAATTCGTATTCGAGATTGGATTGAGCTCAATCTTCATTTATTTGCATCCTTAAAGTTAGAGCGAATTGCAATGTTCGTAGCATTGTCTTTTATTGTTATTGTCGCTTCGTTCAATATTGTGACAACTCTCACGTTAATGGTATTGGAGAAAAAAAAGGAAATCGCTATTCTTAAAGCGATGGGTGCTCGGCATGGGCAGGTAGCTGCGATTTTTCTGTCCGAGGGAATTCTAATTGGAGCACTAGGTGTAGGGGGTGGACTGATTTTGGGTTTCCTGACCTGCGCCGTTCTGAGGCGCTATGAGTTTATCCAACTTCCAGAAGTCTATTATGACCGCACACTCCCAGTTACTTTTGATTTGCGCTATTATCTGGGCGTAGCTCTTTGTGCTACCTTGATCGTGCTCCTTGCCTGTTTATACCCGAGTAAACGCGCCTCGAAATTAAATCCACTCGATGGAATCCGTTTTGGTTAAAACCGTTTTTGGCCTGTTATTGATACCTTTTGCCCTATCTTGGGGGGCAGATCCCCAAGTTACGTGTCGCGTGGCTCTCGTGCCCGGCGCATTTGGCTCGGGAACGAGCAGTATTTTTCTTAAGGCAGAAGATTATTTTAAAGAATTCACCGCCTATTTCGAAAAATTAGGTTGCGACGTTTTTCAGGTTGAATTTCCACCGGATGCGACGATCGAAGTAAGATCGCTCATGCTTCGTGATCAAGTTGATCGTCGAAATCGGATGAAACCGATCGCGACTAAGACTTGGATCGTCGCCCACAGTCAGGGGGGACTTGATGCTCGATTCGCTCTTCGATCTCTAAAATTAGGGGGAGTCAGGGGATTAATTACGATCGGGACACCCCACCAGGGTACTTCGCTTGCGGATTGGGTGATTCAACAAAAGTCGCACCGAAGCTTTTATTATTGGGTTACAAAGACCTTTGGATACGATTTGGGAGCGTTGCCATTTTTGGGTGAAATGACATCTACTTTTCTTAAGAAGCATGCGGATCGATTTTCTCCCGTGGCGGGTATTGATTATTTTTCTGCCCGGGGACGCTGTCAAACGCATTGTCACTTTGGGTTTAAACTTCTTAAGTGGATTACGGGTGCCCCTGACGGCGACGGTATAGTCCCATGGGCCTCACAAATTTGGGGTCAGGATATCGGGGAGTATGATCTGGATCACATTCAAGAGGTAGGAGTAGACCCTGAAAAAATAAAGGTTCGCGCAAACTTGCTTTTAAAATTCGGCCAGCTGATTACTACAAGTAATAGTGCATCAAGATCCATGCAAAGTCGTTAAAACGTGGGGTTGTAGAAGGAAGGTTTCGTACCTTCTGCCATTGAAGATTAAATTCAAAATGGGGGCGCGGAAACACCTGAATTCCTACTCCATAACTTTCAGTTGTTTCTGATGTTGAAAAATCAAGTTTAGTCATTTCTTGAGTCAAGTAGGCATGAAAGCCTTGGGTAATCTCATAATCGATGCGTTGATAATCAACCCAGCCGCGAGTAAAGTCGGCAGCGTCTGAGGATTTATTCCACTGAAAGTCAAATTCCGATAAGATAAAGAGATGGGGAGTCATTCCAAAAATAGCCCATGGCCCCGCAATGTGGCGCTTGCTGTCTTTCGTACTTCCCAAAAGATAACTCATGCCAGGCTTAATCGAATCAAAGAAAGTATAAGAGCCACTTAAGGCAAATCCTTTTTCGGATATTTGAGAGCGTTTGCCTAATCTACCAAAAATACCGGTTCCAAAAACATTGAGTCGATCGCCAATCCAAGCTGCCTCAAAATTATAGGACTCATCATTTTCATTGAATCCTAAGCCTTTACGAGTTGCAATTTCGTGATCTGGAGTTTTAATCCCGTATTCAGGTAAAAATTTACCCGCACGAAACGAAATCTGATCGTTCGGACGGTAACCGAGCCAATGACGCCTTAATATGAGCTCACCGTCATCAGATCCAACCGTTGCTACGGCCTGATAACTATTGAGCGTGAGTGCGGCTTCAAGATCCGCTTGCATAAAGATAAATCGGCCTTCGACGTATTTTGCGGTGTTTTCATAAAGTTGAACTGCCCTGATATCGCCACCTAGGGCCAATATTTCAGGAGTTCTAATCAGGCCATGTGCAAACAAGCCTTCGCTTTCATTCGCCCAGGTGCTCAGCACTTCTCCAGAGAGTTCCCGTCCGTAAGCAGAAAGAACACCACCGCCGTTTGGAGAAATGTGGCACGAAATACAATTAGGATAATGATTTCGAACCATTTCAGGAAATGCATGCGAAAATGGAGAGTAAAGCGCGGACGCACAAAAGAGCAAAAAACAGAGGGTGCGCATTAGGGAGCTTCCTTGAGCAAGGATTGAAACACAACTTGAACGTCCACGTCGTCTGCGACTTTGATCCCCGCAAAACTAGGGGGCGCAATTCCATACTGCGGAATTTTAGTCGAAAAGGTGACAGTACCGTTACAATAGTCGCCCGCGCGTTCCACGCTCGCCAATCCTTGAACAGAGACCTCTACCCCATGGAGCTTTAAAGCTCCTTCAAAAGGGATTTTTTCAAATTTTGAGGGTAAAGAGAGAGGTCCTGGAATTGCCATTTTGACAATAGTCAGTTCCGCTTTTGGAAACTTAGCAATTTCCAAATATTTTTCTTTCATATGTCGATCTCGAAGTGACATCCCGGTTTCTAGCGTGGAAAGATCAAAATTGAATGAGCCGGAAACGCCTAAACCTTTAATGATAGCATTGCCTGTCGCACCATTTCCTTTGCCGTGAATTTTTAGGGCGCTCGGGCGTCCGATTGCAATAAACGAGACTTTTCCGGAATCTGATCTGAGTTCGCATTTCAGATCTTGAGCAAAAGCAGACGGGGTAAAGATCATGAAAAAGAAGAAAATGGGGCCTAATTTTCCCAGTTGGGTCATGTCGATCTCCTTTGGTCGCGGCAGCGCACTTGTATTATAAAAGGTGCGTAAAAGCTGCTGAATTTATAGAGGAAAGTGACTCATGAGCTTCATATCATAACTCTCTGAAATTATGGCAGAACTCTTGTTTATTTTGAACCCTAATGCTAAGAGTTATTTTCTTAAACGTGGCCCGAATTGTTCAAAGGAGTATTGAGTTGCGTCTTATAAATGCCAGATTATTCGTTGGAATTTCGATTTTAGGTACGATTGTTTTTCAGAGTGGGTCAACGGCCTGGGCTGATGCTCGCGATCATTATCTTCGAAAGTTTTACGAAGCTAGGAAACAAGCGGAGATGTTTCCATTTTTAGGCGAAGTAGAAAGTAGCGCCATCACTGCGACATTCGACCAAAATATCGATCCTTCTGACCCCAAGGACCCCCGGACTTTTAAGCAACGATATTTTTATAATTCAAATTATGCTGAGGGAGTCGATGCCCCAGTGTTTTTGTTTGTTTGTGGTGAAGGGGCTTGCTCGTCGTCTGATCTTAATGGTTCGATTCAAGAATTGGCGAAAACATTTAAGGCGCATCTGATCGCCCTTGAACATAGATATTATGGTAAGAGCCAGCCGTTTGCTCAACTGACTTCTGAAAATTTAAAATATTC
>CAYJBA010000202.1:0-5538 GCA_964367865.1 uncultured Bacteriovoracaceae bacterium
ATACAAATTAATTATCAAATACAAATTAAGAAATGAAGTTTAGAGGAAAGAATATCATGCGCACGTCGATAATTTTTCTCGACGATATCGCGCACTTCTCGGTCTATCATCTGCGCTGTTTGTTCAGAATAATCTCGATGTTGCGCGATATCTCGGCCTAAAAAGATTGCCTCTTCTTTTTTACCAAAAGTAATAGGTCCGAGTACATCACTCATCCCCCATTCACAGACCATTCTCCTGGCAAGATCAGTAGCACGTTCAAGGTCATTGCCCGCGCCCGTGGTTCGCTGTTTAAGTACAATTTCTTCTGCAATGCGTCCGCCCATGAGAAACGAAATACTATTTTCAGCTTTCTCACGCGACAGATTCAAGCGATCTTCTTTTGGGAGCGTTTGCGTAACTCCCAATGCCATTCCGCGCGGAATAATCGTTACTTTATGAATAGGATCCGTACCTGGTAAGAGCTTGCCTACAAGTGTATGTCCGGCCTCATGATAGGCAGTGGTGCGACGTTCTTCTTCACTAAGCACCAAACTTTTACGTTCTACGCCCATTAATACTTTGTCCTTAGCCGATTCAAAATCTGCCATTTCTAAAGATTTCTTATTCCCCTGAGCCGCAAGGAGAGCGGCTTCATTCACTAGATTTTCGAGGTCCGCGCCTGAAAATCCCGGTGTGCCACGAGCAATGACCGTGAGTTCTACGTTCGACGAAAGTGGAGTTTTTCGCGTATGAACTTTCAATATTTCAGCTCGGCCTTTTACGTCAGGCTGAGATACAACTACACGACGGTCAAACCGTCCAGGTCTCAGAAGCGCGGGATCTAATACGTCTGGCCGATTCGTAGCCGCAATAAGAATCACTCCTTCGTTGGATTCAAACCCATCCATCTCTACTAGTAATTGATTGAGTGTTTGCTCGCGCTCATCGTGACCGCCGCCGAGACCTGCTCCGCGGTGACGTCCGACGGCATCAATCTCATCAATGAAGATAATACAAGGCGCGTGCTTTTTTCCCTGTTCAAAAAGATCACGCACGCGAGAAGCGCCAACGCCAACAAACATTTCAACGAAATCTGATCCGGAAATAGAGAAAAATGGGACACCCGCCTCCCCTGCGATCGCTTTCGCTAAAAGAGTTTTTCCAGTGCCTGGAGGTCCCATTAATAGGACCCCTTTTGGAATTCGTCCGCCAAGCCTTGTAAATTTCTTTGGATCTTTTAAAAATGAAATAATTTCTTCAAGCTCGTACTTAGCTTCGTCCGCTCCAGCGACATCTTTAAAAGTTACTCGATTGGAAGATTCGGTCAAAAGCCTAGCTTTGCTCTTTCCAAAGGACATGGCCTTCCCGCCGCCTACCTGGATCTGCCGCATAAATAAAAAGAAAAAAACAAACAAGAGCAACATCGGAAACCAGGAAATCAGGACCTGCTGCCAGACTGGAGTCTTTTCAACGCGTTCGTAATTTGGAATGATATTGTTCTTTTCTAGAATTTCAAAAACCTTGGCGTTTTCAGTATCGCCTACCGTCTCAAAGTGCTTCTTTCCATCTGGCCCCGCGTCTTTAAGCGTTCCGACAATGAGATTGTCTGCGCGAAATGTAACATCTGAAACTTTGTTATCTTTGACGAGTTGAATAAATTCGCTAAACTTCATCTCGCGCCGCATTCGATTGTTTGGATCGAAAAGTTTAAATAAGCTCGCGAAAAGCAGAATAAGAACTAGCCAAAGGGCAACTGTCTTATGTGATGGTTTCATTGAAAAACCCAACCCTCTCCTCATATAAAGGTAGCATGAATTTGATTTAAAAAGCAATTTTCGAGGCTAGGTTGTTAATACTTTCTCAAGTATTACTCACACTTAGCTTTTTTCTAAAATCCAGCGTTCACCCGTGGGTCCTTTCGAGGCCACGCGGGTTAACTTCCAATGATCAGAAAGTTGAACCTCACCCGTCCACATGGGGTTCCTTTTTATTTTTCTTTGCAAAATATACCAATGGGCACGACTCAATCGCTTGTCAATAACGCGGGAGGCCACTCCTAATACCTCACCCGCATGCGGCGTTCGATCCTTAGTTTCTATTCCGAATTGAACCAGATGTTCGACAGCCCGTGGAAACAAGCTCTCAATTGCCGGCATCAAAAGTAACCTCATCTTTGACCTTAAAAATCTACCTTCAAAATTGGTTCGATCACTGCACCAAGAGATACCCTCTTCCTGAAGATATTGAATTAAGGTTTCCTTTCTCACTCGTAAAAACGGCCTCAATTCAAAATCTACTTGTGCGCGAATCCCCGCACCATGACTCTGGATCGCACCCGTGAAAAAGCGCCAAACCAAAGTTTCAGCAAGATCATCTGCCTGATGTGCTGTTAGAACTTTCGCATTTCGCTTTAGGGCTTCCTTTTCAAATATACGTTTACGCTCTTCACGTGCGACTTCCTCCCAGGATCTATCTGATTTATCCCATTTACGGAGCTTTCTAACAGTAATCGGCACATTCCATTTTTTTGCCAAACCTTTAACAAACTGAGCATCAGCATCCGACTCATCCCCTCTCCAACCGTGATTAATATGGAGAACCCGGATCTGCTTTTTTAACCCCACTCGCCGACCGTAATGTACAAGCAGATGAGCTAAAGCCACGCTATCGGGACCGCCAGAAACTGCGATGAGGATATCCGAAGTTAAAGGCAGAGCAACCCCTTGGGACCTTAAAAACTGGATCACTTCTCGAATGAGCTTTCCGCCTGTATGACCTGGTTTGGGATAGCGAGTCATTAATGCCTTCTCGCATAGTTTTACTCCTCAACCCAAGAACAAAATTGCTTTTGGTGGTAGAGTAAAAAACCCCATTGATACCCAGTTAAAGGCAGGGTATGAAACTCACCTATTCTTTTACTCTGGCTGGGTAGCTCAGATGGTTAGAGCGCCGCATTCATAACGCGGAGGTCGGCAGTTCGATCCTGCCCCTAGCCACCATTTTGATCCGGGCTTTCCGTTACTTGAGGTACGTCGTGGCTATTCTGATTAATGCTCATCAGCTAAAAAAAGCCTTTGGCGCCAGACCTCTGTTTAATGGACTCACATTCTCTGTCGAAACAGGTGAGCGGATTGGTCTTATCGGTCCAAATGGAGCTGGCAAGTCCACTCTCTTACGCATTATTGCAGGACAGTCCTCTCCTGACTCTGGAACCCTTTCTCTTCAAAAAGGGCTCCGAGTCGGCTTTTTAGAACAAGTCCCACAGTTTTCTAAATCAGCGACAATAGAAGGCACAGTCATGGAAGGGGCTCATGACCCACATGACTGGCAAGAAATTGCTCGGGCTCACGAAATCATGTCAAAACTTTCGCTGGCTACAGACCTTCTTCCTTCGGATACAGAAATTTCAAAACTCTCAGGGGGATGGAAAAAACGAGTGGCTCTCGCCCGAGAGCTTGTGCGCCAACCTGATTTACTCCTTTTAGATGAGCCAACTAATCATTTGGATATTGAAAGCATACTTTGGCTTGAGGATCTTCTAGCCCGTGCTCCCTTTGCAACCTTAACCATCACCCATGATCGACTATTTCTTCAGCGCATATCGAACCGCATATTAGAATTGGACCGCAGAAACCCCGGCGGACTTCTAAGTGTGAAAGGCGATTACACAGATTATTTAGATACTAAACAAGCGCTGATGGATTCGCAAGAACGCCAAGAGATCCGTCTGAAAAATACTTTGAGGCGTGAAACAGAGTGGCTCAGACGAGGAGCCAAAGCAAGAACCACGAAACAGCAAGCGCGTATTAATCGTGCAGGGGACTTGAAGCAATCAGTCGAAGAGCTCAGCTACCGAAATCAAATCAGCACCGTGCGCATCGACTTTCAATCTGCAGAAAAAAGCCCTAAAAAATTAATTGAGGCAAAAAATATTTCAAAGTCGTACGGTGATAAACAGGTGGTTCCACCCCTTAACCTATTAATGACGCCGAAAAGTCGTATTGGCCTTTTAGGACCAAATGGGTGCGGCAAATCGACTTTGATTCGACTTTTGCTTGGAACCGAGGCACCTGATACAGGAAGCGTTTTTCACTCTGAGCACCTACAAGTCGCCTACTTCGAACAGAATCGCGAGAGCTTGGATCCGTCTAGATCCCTCATCAAGACCCTTTGCCCAACCGGTGACTATGTCGATTATCGCGGCGCACGTGTTCATATTCGCGGCTACTTGGATCGATTCTTATTTGAGCCAGGACAAATGGAAATGTCTGTTGGCAAACTTTCTGGCGGAGAGCAAAGCAGGCTCCTTCTAGCTAAACTCATGCTTCAACCTGCAAACGTCCTCGTTTTAGATGAACCCACAAATGATCTCGACATGGCGACGCTCGACGTGCTTGAAGATGTCCTTAAGGAGTTTAACGGCGCCGTAATCTTGGTGACCCACGATCGCTTTTTCTTAGATCAGGTTGCAAATAAAATCCTAGCTTTTGGCTCGGACTCAACCGGAAAGAAAATCATTCTGCCATTTGCGAATCTCGAACAATGGGAGTTCTGGCACGAAAATCCCACAGACCCAAAAACTACCCCTATCTTAAAAGAAACGTCGACTTCGAATCTCTCTCGGCCAACTGAAAGTGCCGTTAAACAAAAAAAGAAACTCAGCTTTAAGGAACAACGCGAGCTCGACTCAATGGAATCCACGATTCAAAAAGCGGAACATCGCCTGGCGGTGCTTCACGAGGAATTTCAAAAGCCAGAACTCGCAACGCACGCCGTACGTTTGACAGAAATTACTCAGGAAATGTCGGCACTTCAGTCTGAGATTGATAAACTTTATTCGCGATGGTCAGCACTTGAAGGCGAATGAACATGATTAAAGATCCAAAAAGTGCAAACCAATCTTCGTAGCATCAGAGTCTAGTTTCTCTTTCCATCTAATTTCGGCGCGCATGGGGGGCAGATTTCCAACCTGAACCCGAATGAGGGAGCCTACACTGAGCTGCTTGTTGTCTACAATTAATAAGCCGCATCCCTGATGGGACTCGGTTAAAACGAGCGCTGGAAACGTCGGACGAAAGGGCCCAGCGTCCGCCTCAAAATCGATCAATGCGAAAACGCCCGGATCCGGCTTGTATCGGATGTACTTACGTTTATTGAGTTTGTCAGACTTCTTCGGTGTGCGCTCTTTCATACCAAAGATATTAACCTTATTTTTTCAGAGTATCAATGTGATCAGTTCAGCCATTGTCGAATCAAATTTTCTAAGGTCCGCTGGGCCTTCATTACTTCAGGCTTACTCGAAGAACCGATGTCTTCACAATGGGATGCGCCAGGTATAAGATAAGAATCAAGATCGGGGTTAAGGGCCGGCACCTGGTTGGGTAATAATGAAAGCAAAGACCAGGGATCTATGCTCCCATTGGTGAAAAAAATTCGACTCGCCCGTGGCCTTTGGGGAGTTACTCCCGCCACGATCGGCTCATAAAATTGAAGATTTGTCTTTTCAATGTCGACGGGTGAGGTAAGTCCAAAACGCCTCTGACCCACCGACCTCGG
>CAYJBA010000203.1:0-5504 GCA_964367865.1 uncultured Bacteriovoracaceae bacterium
TTACTCCTAAATTTTTAAACCGGATTGCTTAATTCTGAAGAAGATTTTAACCCAATCAACTAATAAACGAAAATTATTCAATTAGATCTGTTAACATTATTAATACTAATAATGTTCCGCTCAGCCCAACACCTTTCCTAGCGAATATTCGTGCAACCCTGGAGCTTCGTGATCGGGGTGATAGCCCTCGATTACGTATCCTTGTTCTAGTTTGATCGCGAGCATAGGCAGATTGTCAAAATAGATTGTTGTTCGAATTTTCTTAAACCCGGTTTTCTTAAGTTCACGTTCGATAGCAACCGAAATGGCCTTGCCGAAGCCTTTACTGCGATACTTAGGTAATACAATTGTTTTTTGGGTTTCAGCTAGAAACCGAGTTCGAATTTCGTAGCTTGTAATTCCGACGACTTGACCATGGGTAATTCCTCGAGTACCAACCGCTCGAAAATAGACGTGGGTTCGAAGTGTGAGATCAGAAAGACTGGGTAGAATGTGTTTGGGAGTGGAATGGTAACGATGAATAAAAGAATGTAGCCATTTACGCTTGGCCTTCATGTGGGTGTCGAGCTTTTCGAGTTTTACTATGAGTCGTGAATTAGAAATAAAATTTTGTTCCAAAAAGCCAGCCCGAGGTTGAGGAGGGTGTCTCAGCCATGGATAGGGGATCCGTGCGGATTTCGGGCTCAGAAAAATAAGTTCCAAATAGTCTAAGAAAGCGAAAATCAATAAATGCGCCGCCTTCGTAACGGGTGCCTGAGACTTGCTTTCCGCCCGGAAAGCCAATGGATGGAAAATAATGGCGGATAAAGCCATCCAACCCAAATACTTTTGTAATATAGATGGTCATGGATCCTCCCGCTAAAGCGTTTCGAAAACTGACATCTTCTGTCCGGGAGGTTATTCCTGCCTGAAGTGTAATGTTGGTGTTTTGGCTGTTGTAACCAAAAATGCGAAAGTGCAGCATTCCACTCATGCGATTGGGGGTGGCCTCTTTTTGAAACTCGAGTCCAAAAATTGTTGCATAAGCGGCTCCCCCCAGTCGCAGGCTTTTATAAGTTGTCCCTAGATTTGAGTTTCCGAACGCGTAGTCTCCGAAAACGTAAAATTCGTAGGGTGTAGGCGTGTGGAGAGCCAGCCAAAGATCCATCATTCTCATGCGGTCGCGAGTATCGAGCCATTCGGATAGACTCCAACGGGATTTTTGTTTTTCTTCCTGCTTTTTTACAACGAACGTGTAGACCTCATCGGCGAGGGCAAAGGGGAGGGTCAAAGCCGGGAGCGAGTGAATTGCAATTAGCCCCACTAAAATAGTCAGTAGAAGTTTTAATCTCATGGTCAGAGTCTAAGCTTGAGGCCCGTTTCAGTCTACTTTCTTCTTAGCTGCAACCACGATGCAGCAGGTAGTGTCTTTTCCATTTTTTTTGAAACCCCGCGTCTTTTTTTCGAGCCATTTTAAAAAGGATTTTGGAAACAAATAGCGAATCCCCTTCATCTGACTTACAAAAGAGGCATCGAGTTTTTCTATTTGAATTACTTCAAACCCGCTTTCCTCAAGTAACGCCTTGAGCTCAACGTCTGTGTATAAAAAAAGGTGATCTCCCCAATGAAATTGTCTAGGAATCAACGCCGACAGATCGGTCACTTGAGAGTATGTGGGTAGCGTCGATCCGTATTGATTTCCATTGGGAGTGCTCAAAATGAGAATTCCATCTTTTTTTAGATTTCTGCGACAAGCCGCTAATAGATCTTTTGGATACGCAACATGCTCGATCACTTCACCGATCACCACGCAATCAAATGGAACCAGGGTCTGGTACTCCATGATGTTCGAATGAACAGTTTTATAATCCCCGTGGGCGTGTTTTTTTAAGGCGTAATTTAAAAAGTCAGAATTAATATCGACAGCTGGCACTTCGAAGCCTTTTTCAGCGAGCATCAAGCCAAAGGTACCTGTCGCCGTGGCAAAGTCGCCGATTCGGCGGCCAAGTGAGAGCTGCTCGACCCACCCAAGTATTGTATCCAATCTGAGTTGGTAACCCATGACGGAAGCTTTGCGAGGATTGGGATGGTAGAGATATTTTTCGTCATCTTTCCAACAAAGATCTCTCTCAAAATCGCCGGATATTTCTGAGGCTAAAACTCGTCGCATCCCCATAGAAATGGCCTAATTTTCTGTCGAGTTCAAGAATAATCCCTTATGATAGCTCGCATGAAAATTAGAATTAACTGCCTTTATCTATTGCTCTGTATTTTGAATCCGGTTTCAGGAATCTGCGAGGGGTTAGATTATTGGGCGGGAGCAGGTGCGCGCCTGCTCCCGCAGGGGGGCGGACTTGTAGCGGGCGCAGGGTACGGCGTAAATCTCTGGGGGGACTCCACCTCCGGAAGCTATAACTACGGATATTTGAGACCTAGCGTTCGAGGTTATACATCATTACTAGTGACCCAGGCCCAAGTGGAGCTCAGTGTGTTTCCCCTTGCCTTAGCCGGATTCACCTTTGGGTATCTTCAAAGTTGGCGAAATACGGATTTTAAGACCTTGGATTGCGCGCAGATTTCTTGTCGGAGTAGGCTCGGAACTAGTTACCTGCGTATCGATGTGGCCCTGGGTTATGAGAAATATTTTTTGCTCCTAGGCGGGAAGATGACATGGCTGAATCCCGTGGTAATGGATCGCCCTTTTGCGGACGAAAATACCATGCTCATCGGAAATCAGGGAGGTGACTCCTCACTGACGAGCGAAGCGACACTCGGTTACAAAATAGATGATCGCTATAGTGTAGGATTCTATTTTTCAGGGGACCAAATGAGAGATCACGGGGGGTCGAGCGATCATGAGTCGCTATTTGTGAGACGCGAGATCGATTCATGGTCTTTATTACTCGGCGCAGG
Source organism: uncultured Bacteriovoracaceae bacterium (assembly GCA_964367865.1). Lineage (GTDB taxonomy): Bacteria > Bdellovibrionota > UBA1018 > UBA1018 > UBA1018 > CAYJBA01. Next base: position 2,893 of record CAYJBA010000203.1, read on the forward strand.
AACTTACGAATCTGTTTACAGTCTCGCGGCATTACAGGTTACGCTGTTATTCGGTTTGTCGGACTTCCTTCGATTGCATTTTTCTAATAGCAGAAGTAGAAATATTGAATGATAAAAAACAACTCCTTACTAACGGTGGTGATCTTTATGGGTCTTATGAGTTTTTTTGGAATTGGATGTGACAAAGGGACAGCAGGACAGGTGGCCTCAGTAACTCCGAAAGAGGCAGAAGGAATGCTCCGAAACGAATTCGCTATATTGCTCGACGTTCGCGAAGCAGACGAAATCAAAGATGGAATGGCAACACCTGCACAATGGGTTCCAATGACCGACATCGAGGCCAATGGTCCAAAATGGAATGCGTTTATTTCTAAGCTTTCCAAAGATAAGCAAGTAATTGTTTATTGCGCCAAAGGTGGTCGCGCAGGAAAAGTGGGTAGACTTCTTACTGAAAAAGGATTTCGCGCAGGAAATATGGGCGGGTTTCGAGATTGGGTAAAGGCTGGATTACCTACTAAAAAGCCAGGTAATTAAATTCTGCAGTTTACCAGCGGGCAACGGCAGCTTAATGTTGCCGCTGCCCGCTAGGGATATTTAAAGACTAGAGGCTTGACAGCCGTCTTTAGCTTCGAGAGTTTTTTCGTTTGATCGACCCACGTGAAAAGTCACGCTGCCCGATAGTCTAGTTTTATTAAAAGAAATACTGATTCTTTCTTTGCCCGAAGTCCCAGTATCTTTTCCTTCAAACGTATAAAGAGTTTGTGGCGGCATGCTTTCTAGCGAGACGATATCTTTAAGGGGAATCCATACTGTCGTGTCATTGTCGAAAAATCCTGCGGCTTTTTTGCCGAGGTCGATATAGATCGTCCACTCTTCAGTCCCGCCAACATTGTTGCAGATAAATGTTTTATCAGCTGCAAAAGAAGCAGTGGTGATTGAAAACAGGGTCATTGAAATCAGTGCAATATTTTTGAACATAAGAAATTCTCCTTTTAAGAACATAATTTATGCACCGCAATATCATGTATTTTTGCCTTGTGTCAATCGTTGAAAACACATTGCAAGGCAAGGCAATTCGATCCTCAAGTCGCTCCTATTTGACTTCAAGCGGTTAGATTGATGTTGACGCAGCGCATAAAATAGACTATTTTCCGCGACGAATTCGAAAGGCAAATGATGTGTTCAAAGAGCGTTTAAGCTCTACTCATCAAATGTGAATAATCTATGCGCCACCTCATATTAATCCCATTTTTAATTTCAGTGCTCGTTGGATCTGTGTGGGCTAGCAGCCCAAGCGATGTTCGCTTAGGTAATCCTGTGATGGGTGGCGACGGATGTGTTGACCCGGTAAGAAATATCCAAACTGCATCAGCTGTGTTGAGTGATGACCGCACCTCATTAAGTATTCTATATGACGCCTATTCTGCCCAAGCGGGTCGAAATTTTGGAAAAACTTTCGAACGCAAACATTGTGATCTCGTAGTTCCACTTCAAGTTCCTGCCGGATACGAAGTGTCTGTCATGCAGGTGGATTACCGAGGCTTTGCTGCAATTCCCCAAGGCGGATCTGGTCGGTTTCGTGCAGAATATTTTTTCGCAGGCGAAGGCCGTGGAATTGTAACTGAACAACGTTTTGCTCCTGGAGCCATGACTGAATACCTGGTTCCTAATAACCTGACAGTAGAAAGCTGGTCCACTTGCGGAGCTTCTGTCAATTTACGAGTGAACAGTAGCATTATCGCGCAGAGTAACGTCAACGGCGACGAGGCTCAGGTGACAGTTGATTCTACGGATGCAAATATTAGAAATAAATATGGAGTCATTTTTCATCTGAGTTTTAGAGCTTGCGGAAGTGGTTCGATGCCAAATCCTCAGCCACAACCTCTTCCACCTCAGCCGATGCCTCAACCCAATCCGCCTATTCCGGGAGTTTTTAGCGCAGACACGAACATTGAGGGTCATCGGTATTTGCTTCGAGCGAATTCTCAGTCTGAGCTCTTTCAGCAATGTATGGGCGCTCTCAATACTGATCCATCGTTAGATCGAGCACATATCGACGATATCGTCGTCAATGGTGTGATTCGCCATAATGGCCCCTCCTACTGGAATACGAACGATACTTGTCGCATTGTAGTTGAAATCGCAAGTGAACAATATAACCCCGGTCCAGCGCCACAACCAATGCCCCAGCCGATGCCAGGTGCACTGAATGCAGAAGTAAATATCGAAGGTCATCGCTACAGTTTTAGGGCTAATTCTTCAACTGAGCTTTATGAGCAATGCGCGGATACGTTGAATTCAGACTACTCTTTGAATCGAAATACCATTGACGATATCACCGTGAACGGAGTCAGCCGCCACAATGGTCCCTCCTACTGGAATGTGAACCTTACGTGCAGTATCGTGGTTGATATCGCGAGAAGAATTTACTAGCCCTATAAGGACTCACCGATGCCGGGTGGGCCCAAAATTATTTTTGAATAAGAATTTCGCAATTTAAACTGCCCCGGTTTGGAAAACACTGGCAGCTTAATCTCCATCCCGCACCGAGTTCGGCATCGCTGAAGTGGTGACGTTCGGCTTCAGTAATCATTGAAAACATATTCATAATT
>CAYJBA010000204.1:0-5498 GCA_964367865.1 uncultured Bacteriovoracaceae bacterium
CTTTATGGCAGCCGCTGCGCTAGATCTCGCTCGAACTGAGTGCGACGAAAAAAAGCTACAGGACCTTTATCAACATGCGAGAACTTGGACTCAATCGGTAATGGATCACTTTAGGGACTCCGAAGCTGCTGGTTATTTTTTTACAAGTCGAGATCATGAATTACTGATTCATCGCCCCAAAACAATATTTGATCAGGCTATACCTTCGGGCACCGCAGTTCTACTGTCCGTGATTCAGGCATTGAACGAAATAGGGTATGGGAAAAAAGAGTGGGAAAGCGAACCGAATTTGCAGCTCAATCGACTTTTTTCTGCGGCGATGAGAAATCCTTATGGCTGCGCTGAACTTTTGAGTACCTCCGCGCTTTTAATATTTGGAGTAGTGAGCGTTTCGACGAGTCATCCCGATTGTATCATTCGAAACTCAATCATTTATCGAAAGTCAGGAGTCGAAAATCATCTTTCTGAGTTTGTAGTCTGCCACAGGCAGACTTGTTTGCAGCCATTAGCTACCTCGGATGAGGCTTGGCACGTGGTGTTAGATCATGTTGGCAACCCTCTTTAATTTAATGTATAAGCAATATCAATGGTGACACTCCAAGAGGGCGAAGACGCTCTTCGGCAATTAAGGGATATTAAATTCGCACTGGATCAATCCGCGATCGTCGCGATCGCCGATCGCGCTGGAAACATTACTCACGTTAATAAAAAATTCTGCGAAATCTCGAAATATTCAGCCCAGGAGCTTCTTTATCAAAATCACAGGATACTTAAGTCTGGATTTCACCCACCCGAGTTTTATGCGGAGATGTGGAAAACGATATCAAACGGACTCACCTGGCAAGGCGAGGTTAAAAACAAAGCAAAAGATGGAACATTTTATTGGGTGAACACAACGATTGTGCCTTTCTTTGACTTAAAGGGCGAGCCTGATCAGTATGTTTCGATTCGTTTCGATATCACCGCCAGAAAAGAGGCTGAGGCTAAAGTTCTGGTTCAAGACCGCTTGGCGAGTGTAGGTATGATGGCGTCAAGCCTTGCACATGAGATTGGAAATCCTCTTGGAGTTATTCGGGGTCGTGCGGAGTATCTTGAAATGCAGCTCAAGGGAAACGAATCTGCTGAAAAAAATCTACATATTATTATTTCTCAGATTGATCGGGTTTCTGAGCTGATTAAGTCCCTGTTGAGACTTGCCCGCGGACAGGTGACGGGAAAGCCCGAGTCGGTGTCTATAAATCAAGTAATGGTTGATGTATTGGACCTCATGGGACATGAGTTTAGAAAAAACGAAATTACTATTTTAAATGGGCTCGAAAATATTAATGATCTTTTTGTATTGGCCGAAGCAGGTCCTCTGCATCAAGTTTTTCTTAATGTGTTTGTTAACGCCATTCATGCGATCCAGTCCGCGGTAAGAGGAAATAGAAAAACGGGCCACCAGATTAAAATTAGTTTTGAAGACCAGAAGACTGCGTGGAGAGTGACGACAGAGGACACGGGGTGTGGAATTGATCCAGAAAATATGAAAAATCTATTTAAGCCCTTTTTTACCACCAAAGAAATTGGAGCAGGAACCGGTCTTGGGCTGGCAACGAGTTACAATATTGTTCAACAGTGGCAGGGAGATATTCTAGTAGAAAGCACAGCCGGAGTTGGAACAAAATTTCATATTCAGATTCCAAAAGTGAAAGTATCTACCTAGACTTACCCTACCGAACCAGAAAACTGGGCCCTGAGCTTTGAGTAATTAATATTACCACCCAAATCGCGAGGGATGGCATCTGTAAACGCGACCAGTTTGGGTAGTAAATCTGGGGGTACCGCTGTGGTAGCCGATTCAATAATCTGTGACTCAGTGAGTTTGCATCCAGGGGCTTTGACAACTACGGCGATTAAAATCTGTTTTCCGTGCGAAGATTTAACGTTAAAGGCCACGGCGTCGAGAATGCCCGGTAATCCTTTGAGCATCGTATCGACGATTACCGGAAATGTCAGAGTCCCATTGATCTCAATGAGGTCTTCTTTGCGGCCAATATAATTTAGAGTCAGAGTTTCACCTTCTCCGTCTAAGGAAACGATGTCACCCGTATGAAGCCAGGAACCTCGGAGTGCAGACTTGGTTTCTTTTTCGCGATCCTTTCCTAAGTAGCCTTGCATGACTGTAGGACCGGATAGGGTCAAAAGACCGGTGCGAAGGTGCCGCCCAGAAATTTCATCCAAATTTGAATCCATCACTCTGTATTTGATTCCCGGGATTCCCCGGCACCAGCCTATTTTGGTTTCATCATCGGTTTCTATTTGAGTGTCTTCGATTCCAATCGTCCAAAGATTTTCAGATTGTCCGTAAACCTGGCAAACCAAGATTTTCAGCAAGCCAAAAGTGCGTCTCAGGTCGAGACCCACCAGGCCCAGTCCTACCACTACTGATTTTACGCCAGGGAGCAGAAATTTTTCATTTTTGCACAAGACCAAGAGGTCATGAAAAAAAGGACGAGATCCTACTATGCGTTTAACTTTATTATCTAAAATAAATTTGAGGAGCTCTTTTCCCTTTAATCCGTGCTCGATCACAACGGTGCCTCCAGTGAGGAGGGGTGAAATTAAGGAATAAAAGAAAGAAAAGGGGTGGCTCCAAGCCATTGCAGAAAAAACGGTTTCACCAGGGGCCATGTGCAAAAGACCTCGGGTCGCGACGGCCGCAAACTGAATTTGCTTATGAGTAAAATTAACGTATTTGGGTTTTCCAGTAGTGCCTGCGGTTTTTAATACCAATATGGTGTCGCTTTCACCCGGCTGGTTGTCAGGCGCGGCGGTAAAGCTCGTGTCGTATTCGCCCCCGTGTTTTTTTTCAATTTCTATGATTGGAAGTGAAAGATAGCCCGCATGTAGTAGATCTCGGGCCCTACCCACTAAATCAGAGGTCACTGCTACATGAGTGGCATGAGTATCTTTGATCCACGCTATCAGTTCCTCGTCATCTGCCTCAGCGTCTAAGGGAATACAGGTTCCACGGTTATTGGAAACGGCAAAAAAAGTTTGTACCCAGGCAATTGAGTTTCTGGCTAAAAGTGCTACGCGGGGGGAGGCTCCTATTTCGTTTGAGTATAGGTAGCTGAGGCGAGCTATCGAGATTTTTAGATCGGCGTAACTTAGATCTTTTCCTAAATATCGAAGAGCGGGCTTTGCCCCCTGCTGAGAAGCGATTGTAGAAAGCTGTTGTCCGATGAGCATGTCTACCGCTAATTATACTGCTCAAAAAACTGGCGGAAAGCCTCATTTGCGAGTTTTTCCAAAAATTTTAACTTTAAAGGCAGATGGGCGGCAGAATCTTTAGCCTCAGCGGTCACTGTTTCCGTTTTTTCGGCTATGGCGCTTCTCAGGTCACCGTTGGTTACATCCGCAAATTCGAGTTGAACTTGAACAGTGCCTTCAAGGGATTTTACTTTATACATTCGCTCAGTCTTTCGAGCGTTCTCGCCTCGTTCGGCGGCCAGCTGACTGTCTTCTACGGTCTGGCTTGAGTAGCCTTCACGATTTTTACCCTCAAACGCTATTATTTTTGCACGAAGGGCGTAATCGCCGCCGGCTCTCCGCGCGATTCCTTTCCAATCCAGAGGACTTAAATCCGGTTGTGATTTCGCGGCCTCGACTTCTTTTTTCTCGATTAAAATAAATGAACCGTGTTTGAGGAGCTGATTAACGAGTGCAACTTCTACAATCGCTTGCGAGGATGCCTCGCCATCGACTTCGATCAGGGCGATTTTTTTGCCTTCCATTTTTCCAAGTTCAGGTGTCGTTCGCTTTTTCACCGTCGAACATGAAAAAAGACTGAGAACACAGAAAAGACCCAGCGCAATGACTCGCGCGTTCAAATTCCATCTTGAATGGTTCACCAAAAATCCCCTTGAAGGTCAGATTGCCTGTTGGCCGGCGTAAATGAGAACTTTGATATCATTCTTAAAAATGACTTCGAGCTTATTTGGGTAAATGAGCTTTCCAACAATTCCATGGCCGAAGGTAGGATGATTGAGCTTATCCCCCAATAGAAACTGACCTTTTGTATTATAGGATTTAAGCGGAGCATCTTTATGGGTAGCCATTAGCTTTTCCCACTCGGCTTCGACTGTGCTTGCTTTCTCTTCAGGAGTTTCTTTAGCAGCCTTTCCACGTTTCTTTTTGGGTTCGGTTGCGCCTTTTGGAGCCTTGAAAGTGTGTTCTTTTTTGCAGGTGAGGCATTGAACTTTGGCGATTCGATCGCCTTTCATTGCAACGACCATGTGGTTGAGGTCCATTTTGCAACTAGTGCAATAGGCCATTGACTCCTTGGCAACGTTCGGACTCGTGGTATTAGTAGGGGCAGTGCGGGCCATGGAAAATTCTCCTTTGATGTCGTTATAGTGGAGTTAGATGGAAAAGCAAGAGAGTAAAAAGCCTGTTTCAAGAGAATCGCTGCTCGAGCAGGCGCGAGCAGCTCATTCGTCGCCGGGCGTGTATCTCATGAAAGACGAAACTGGGCATATTCTCTATGTCGGAAAGGCTAAAAACCTCAAAAATCGGCTTGGATCTTACTTTCAGGGATCTCAGCACGAGTTTCCCCGTATCGAAATGCTGGTCCTTCGAATTCACCATTTTGACGTAATTTTGACTGAAACTGAGACTGAGGCCCTGATATTAGAGGCAACCCTCATCAAGAAGCATCGCCCCAAATTTAATATTAGACTCAAAGACGATAAAGCTTACCCCTACATTAAAATTCAGTTAGACGAAGCGTTTCCAAGACTGGAATGGACTAGGCGCGTCACTAAAGACGGGTCCCGATATTTTGGTCCCTTTCCTTCGGCCTGGGCGGCGAGGCAGGTCCTTTTTCTCCTCAATGAGACTTTTCAATTGAGAGATTGCTCAGAGAATACATTTAAGCACCGAAGTCGTCCGTGCATTTTGTATCAGATGGGTAAATGTTCGGCAGGATGTGTCGGAAAGGTAGAATCGAAGATTTACCACGAAGCGATTATGCAGGTGGTAGCGATTCTTGAGGGCAGGACAGAACGCCTGATTGCGTCGCTTCGTAAATCAATGGATGAGGCTTCAGAAAAAGAAGATTTTGAGAGGGCAGCTGAATCGCGAGATCAGATTAAAAATTTAGAATTAATTACTCAGACCCAGGGAGCGATTGAGGCCGGGTCTACTCGGGATCGGGATGTGGTGGGGCTTGCGCGCGAAGGAATCGAAGCTCATGGCACTCTTCTGAAGATCCGTGCTGGAAAAATGGTCTCCGTTAAACATTATCACCTGCAAAATACGGATACCTCGCTTTCGGATTCGGAGATTCTATTTCAATTTCTATCTCAATATTATGTAGGGTTAGAGCAGACCGAAGAACACCCCCCAAAGGAAGTGTTGCTTCCAGTCTCTCCCGATGAGCCAGATCTTCTTGAAAACACATTAAGTCTAGGTGTGCGGGTGGCAGAAACAGAAGTGGATCAGCAGCTTTTAAA
>CAYJBA010000205.1:0-5465 GCA_964367865.1 uncultured Bacteriovoracaceae bacterium
TCTCACACTGTCAATCATCTGAACCGTAAGTTGCTTGACTGCTACTCGAATTTCTTCATCAGTCACGGGTTGTTCCTGAACCTCTTTAAATAATTCAGATAATGCGTCTTCAGCTTTTTGAACGTGAATCCCCTTTTTCATAGTTCCCGTAATAATAAAAAGTCCAGGGTAGGCGGGCGTAAATGCTGAACCATGGAGGCCCATAGCAATGTCTTTTTCTTCTACCAGTCTTCGATAAGCTCTAGAGCTAGTACCCTCAAACAAAATATTAGCGAGCACATCCAGCGCAAAAGAATCATTATGCTCAGCTGACGTCACGTGATAGGCATATGCAAATCTTTCAGCCGCAGCTCGATCACGAATAATTAACCTACGCTCCTCCTTCTGTTCAGGCTCATCCGTTATCTGTCTTCTGGGCCTTGGACGATTGGGAATAGAGTCGTAGAATTTTTTAATCAATTTATAGGTGCTGCTCGGATTAAAATCGCCGACGACGACAATAGTAGCGTTCGAAGGTTGGTAATGAAATTTAAAATAGTCTATTAACTGCGAAACCGAAATCGACATCAAATCTTGAGGATAACCGATGACAGGCCACCGATAAGGATGGCGATGGTAGGCTAGAGCCCAAAGCGCCTCCTGCATTTTACCTTCAGGAGAATTATCTGTTCTCATTTTACGCTCTTCAAATACCACCATTCTTTCGCTATTGAGAACCTCCTCATCGAGTTTTAAATGCGCCATGCGATCAGATTCCATGTCGATGACTTTTTCTAAAAGTGAAGGAATAAAATTTTCATAATAAACCGTGTAATCACGAGTCGTAAATGCGTTGACTTCAGCCCCGCGAGCTTCGAGCTGTTGAAAAAATTCTTTCGGGCCGTACTTGGGGGTCCCTTTAAACATCAAATGCTCAAAAAGATGTGAAATCCCCGTTTGGCCAGGCTGCTCATCCACAGAGCCCACTCGAAACCAAGTCTGATAACTAATAATCGGGACTGTGTGATCCTCTACAAAAATAATGGTGAGGCCATTTGAAAGCGTGTTTGTTTCCAAAGTGATATGAATGCCAAGACCGTTTACCGTACGTTTGCAAGAGGCACAATAAACCAACGCGCCCATGATCCACACGGCAGCTAGAGCCGCCGAAAGCTTGAGAGCGAATTTCTTTTTTAAAGCCAGTGATTTTGCCTGTACCATTTTACAGCGTCCGCCATCCCCGTTGCTAAATCATATTGAGGCTGAAATCCTAACAGCTTTTTCGCCTTTTCGTTTGAACAGATCCAGTAGTCTGGAAGAATCTCATTCACCTTATCGAGATTCAAGGGATAGGTTTTACCCGTGACTTTTCCTATGCCGGTCATTCCTGCCGCCAAAGTCACTACAGCGAACTTGGGAATCCATAACTTCCAGGGGTCTTTTCCTAAATTCTTAGCCATCTCCAAGAGCAAATCCTGATAAGTATGCACCCCATCGGACGCCAAATAGAAGATCTCGCCGGAAGGTATTTTTTCAGCAGGCACAAAGCCAGCCTGAATAATCCCTCGACAGAGATCCGACACGTGAATACTGCTATAAAATTTCTGTCCATCAATGCGTCCACCGGGCAGAAGCGGCATAACATTAGATTTCGCTAAGGCGCGAATGACGACAAAAATTCCCTTGTCCCTTGGACCAAAAACCATGGGTGGCCGGACTATCGAAATAGGAAACTGATTTCGATATTTCAAAAGCTCCTTTTCGCCTTCGAGCTTACTCAATCCATAGAATGAAACCGGCTGGTCCTCATCCTGTTCAGTTTTAGGGGTGAGATCCAAAGCTGGTCCTGCAGCAGCCAGACTCGAAATATGGACAAATCGCTTAAGGCCCGGATTTACTTCTGCCACGGCTTGGGCAAGCCTTGCTGTTCCAAGGGCGTTACTTTCAAAATAAGAATTTCGATTGGGGGCCGCAGTTGCTCCAGCTAAGTGAAAGACGTAATCCATTCCAGTGACTGCTTTTTGGAGACCCTCTGCGCTCGAGAGGTCGCCCTCGACGCGAGTGAAATTCAGCTGATCTAAATATGCTGAACTTGAGGTGCGGCGCATTAAAGCGTGAACATCAACACCCTTTTTGATCAAATACTCGATCAATGTGCTCCCTATAAACCCACTTGCCCCAGTAACTAGTGCTTTCATCTCGGTTTTTTGCTACCCGAATTCGGCGAAACGTGTCAATACAAAAGGGGCTAAACCCTCGAAAACCATTATGATTCTTACTATTTTAGGCTGTGGCACCTCTACTGGAGTTCCTCTGATCGGGTGTTCCTGCACGGTTTGCAGATCCGGAAACTTAAAAAATAAGCGCTTAAGAGCATCTGCCTGGCTCCACACACGAGAGAAAAGCATTTTAATTGATACCTCTATTGACCTAAGGCAACAGGCCCTGACTAATCGAATTAAGCGTGTAGATGCCGTCCTTTATACTCACCCCCACGCAGATCATATTCACGGAATTGACGAGCTCCGGTCCTATAACTTCCTTCAGAAAACCACGATTCCTGCCTATGGAAACGCCTGGGCCTGCGACGAGCTCGAGGATAAATTTCCTTATATCTTTAAACCTGGCCCCGTTGAAGGCGGGGGGGTACCTAAGATTGAAATCAATCGGTTTGACCCCGAGCAAACTCAAGCAATTCAAGTTCATGGAATTACGATTGTGCCTATCGCACTTTCGCACGGCTCCAGACAATCTGTGGGGTACCGCATCAATTCCATTGCCTACGTGACGGATTGCAATTATATACCTCCCTCATCACTAGATCGGTTGAGAGGATTGGATGTACTTGTCCTCGATTGCTTGCGGCTTAGGCCACATGGTACTCATTTCAATTTAGATTTAGCGCTCGAAACTGTTTCTCAGCTGCGTCCGAAAAAAACTTTTCTGACCCATATGGGACATGATTTCGAGTACACAAAATGGAATAAGAAACTCCCAAAGGGAGTGGCCCTAGCATACGACGGGCTAAAAATTCGCAAAGGGGATTTGTCATGATCGTCGGCGTACCAAAGGAAATTAAAAACAAAGAGTTTCGTGTTGGAATGGTGATTGCCGGAGTGAGAGCTCTCACGGGCGCGGGCCACAAAGTTCTCATGCAGCAAAATGCGGGAATGGGCGCTGGAATCACTGACGACGAATACCGCAAAGCCGGCGCGACGATTGTCGAAGGCGCGAAGGATATTTACGACAAAGCCGATATGATAGTGAAAGTAAAAGAACCCCTTCCAGAAGAATATCTTCTTCTACGAGAAGGTCAGATTCTTTATACCTATCTACATCTCGCAGCTGACGAGCGACTCACCAAGGCATTAATGGAACGCAAAATCGTAGGCATCGCCTATGAAACCATTCAGCCCTCGGACGGGACTTTGCCACTGCTAGCTCCCATGAGCGCAGTTGCTGGTCGAATGGCTACTCAAATTGGCGCGACTTATCTTCAAGTCGATAACGGTGGAAAAGGAATGCTCTTAGGAGGAGTAACTGGGGTCGAAAGAGCAAATGTAGTCATTTTAGGCGGCGGGGTTGTAGGCACCAATGCGGCTAAAATGGCAATTGGGCTTGGCGCGCGCGTAACTATTCTTGATGTAAATGTCGGCCGCTTGGATTACCTCTCTGATATTTTCAGAAACGAAGCTACGACCCTTTATTCCAATAGCGAACAGGTTGAACGAGCCGTGACTCAAGCTGATTTAGTCATTGGGGCCGTATTAGTCCCTGGCGCGAAGGCCCCAAAACTCGTAAGTCGTGACATGATTTCACGGATGAAGCCCGGTGGGGTGGTTGTTGATGTTGCCGTGGATCAGGGCGGTTCTGTCGAAACCTGTCGTCCAACTAGCCATGAGCACCCCACTTACTCGGTGGATGGTGTCATCCATTATGCGGTTCCCAATATGCCCGGAGCGGTCCCACGGACTTCGACCTATGCTTTAACCAACGTAACGATGAAATATGCGCTCCAGCTCGCTAATTTGGGCTGGAAAGAGGCCGTTGCTCGTGACGAAGCCCTCCGTAAAGGCGTCAACATCCTGAACGGCAAAGTTGCTTATAAGCAGGTTGCTGACGACCTCGGCTTGCCCTTCGAGCCCGTTCGCGTTTAAACTAGGGATAGTGGCAGAAGAAAAAGAACATTCAGCACCTAGTGCGCCGTCCGCTTCAAAGGGACCGCTCATTCTTGCGCTCGTAAATTCGCTCGCGGTTTTCGGAGCCATGGGGATGATCGTTTATACTAAATTTGTATTTAAAAGACCGGCCATCACAGAATCTGGTGAAAGAGATCGGCTGGAGCAGATGCGATCAAGCCCACGGCCGCCCGATGCTCCTGCCCTTGTTTCGTTTGAACCAGTCACTATTAATATTGCCTCTGTCCCCTATAAGCCCAAAGGGGTAGATGGCTCTGCTCAACAGATCGACGGAAAGCTTCACTACGCTACTATTGGGTTTGCAGTTGAAGTTCGGAATGAAAAATTAAAGGAAATGGTCGAGGATTTGAGGTCACAGATTTCAGATCTCCTTCTCAATTCGGTAGGTCGAAAATCATTTCAGGAACTTAAAAATGTTCAGGGTCGTTACATTCTAAAGTCGCAATTACTAGAAGAGTCTAATCGCCTGGCTCAGACCCGACTTCAGGCCATGGAGGCGGCTGACCCTAGAAAGAAACTCAAGGCCAGCCTGGGCGTAAGAGAAGCGGTCGTGACGAATGTCTTCTTTACGAGTTTCATAGTCCAATAAATCAGTTTGAGGTCCAGTTAGAAACTCACTCCCACTCTAAAAACTGCAGCTATAACCGGAGAGTTTGCATTTTGTGTTCCCGCCAATGCATTAGAGAAACGGTAAAAAGATCCCGGAAAAAAGATCCCGGTATCAAATCTAAATTGAAAATACTCGTCCCACTGAAATGCCGCTCCCAAGTCAGTTTCTAAACCCAAAGAATGTTCCTGGGATGTCGCTGCTAAATGAGTCTTTCTGTCCCAATGATTATAAAAAAACTGTCCCGCCACAGCTGCTTCTGGCGCCTGAGCGTAAATCAAGTTTCCAGAAAGCGTCCATTTATCAGTATGGTAGGCGCCATAGAGCGAGCCGTAGTTTGCGTTTGCAATGGGGTTATCAAACGGGGACACTAGAGTCGATGGACTGGTTCCCCCGTTCGCGTTGAGTGTACTGGTCTGACTAAACCCAGCTAGATTATATTGAAACATTATTAAACCGAGTCGATAGTTAGGGTGAAAATAAAAAGCCTTATACTTATCTAAAATAGCTCCGCTTGAATTGGTTTGGCCTGGAGCATGTCCAACGCGCGCCTGCATTTCCCAACTGTCACTCATTTTATAAGTAGCTTCGCCCGCAAAAGCGATAGACGAATACTCAAGACCACCAATGTTTCCGGTTACGATCGGAACTAGATCGGAAGAGCGTCGTGTAGGGAAAGA
>CAYJBA010000206.1:0-5462 GCA_964367865.1 uncultured Bacteriovoracaceae bacterium
TCTGGCTCTGGCTCTGGCGATGGCTATGGCTATGGCGATGGCTCTGGCTCTGGCGATGGCTCTGGCTCATGTTAACTAAATCCGAAACCACCCACCTCGCCGCCGCGCTGTCAGCTCTCAAAGTGATTAGGACGTGGGCGAATTGGGATGTTGATTGCAGTCTGCGACTAGGTTCGTTTAACCGAGCATTAGACCCGCAACACGTTTTGGAGCTGTGCGATGAGGTTTTGGAAGGAGAGAAGTAGTGGGTAAATTGTTGTTCACGTTGGAGGTCGTCGTGTTAATCATCAGCGTTGGCTTTTTCCTAGAAATCGGATCTTGCCTTGCTAGAAAACTTTGGAGGAAATATTAACATGAAGCCCATCCTAATTTTACTGCTGGTTATGGGGATTGCGTGGGCGGCGTGTATAGATGATCGCACTGCTCATGACCTGAAGGCCGATCTTTACAGAAACTTTTTCGAGAACTGGGTCAATGTTAAAACATCGATTGACAGCGATAAACTTGCCGCAAATTGCCTGGTTTTAACCAACTACATAAACTCCGTGACGTGTACGGAAGATGTGGCTCGGTTTGATGTTGAAGCTTATCGGGCCAAGCAAGAGGCCAAGTGGGATCGGTTCAGTAATGGTGGCTACGGGACAGTCAACCAATTCGACTCAATTATTGCATCAGTCGACAACCAGATTTGGGAGTGTGAATAGTTATGACTAAAATCAATATACACGAACTGCATCTTGGCGAACTTCTTAAAGATCGCGGCATCAAATTTAAAACCCAAGTCGGTGGACTCGTGCCCGGTCGCAAATTCGTTGTTGATTTCTTCGTGCCGAGTATCCCGGCGGTGATTGAGCTACAGGGCGGTATTTGGATGAAAGGTAAGACGGATAGGGGTGGTGCCCACTCGCTGCCTTCTAACATTGAACGCGACTGCGAGAAGTCAAACTTGCTGCAAATCGAAGGCAATATGGTTTACAAAATTCCGACTTCGTGGCTCAAAGGCGACGGATACGAAAAGCTGAAATTGGTTTTAGATGCGATCAAATTCTATCAGGAGGCGACAAATGTTAACTCAAAACGCTAGAGTTTACGATCAGCTAATGCGCGGGCCAGTGTCTCAGTACTGGGGCGTTAATCAAATTGGCGATGCAAAAATCTTGCGACTTGCTGCTAGAATAAAAGATCTTAAAGCCATGGGCTGCGAAATTAAAACATTCAAAAAAAGCGGCTGTCTCTACTATAATCTAGTCAACACACCCGACGGGTTGGTGCTCTTCCTGCAAACAAAAAAAGCGGCCAGCGGTTGCCGTAATCAATCCGGCTGCAATAGCCAACCCGTCGGGAATTTTACACAGCTGAGTTTCGCGTGAGCACGCTGTTCAGGGAGCGATTGCGATTAACTGAGTACTACGATCTGATTGCCGCTGGTGTTCAGCGGCCAACGAGAGCCTACAATAAAAAAACTGGGTGTTGGGTGTGGGCAGATCCGAAGCTGACAACTCGATGCAGAGACTGCGGCAGTGTACCGGGCTGTGACTGGTGCAATCAGACTGGCAATCTAACCGTGGAGAAATACTGATGTTTACTAGCACTCACTCAGCAGCAGGTATTTTTTTGGCGCTCACAATCAATGATCCCGTGGCGGCAATTGTGTTATCGGCGGCATCTCATTTCCCGCTTGATTGTTGCAAAGAGGCGGAACCGTATGGCGGCTGGGAAGAACAATTCGGCTATTCCATGGCCGAAGCGTCGCTTATGGAACTGCCAGTCGTCTCGACCCGATCGGGCTCTATTGAGGATGTAGTGGTTGATGGCAAGACGGGTATTTTGGTGGAACCTGATAATGTTATCCAGCTGGCGAATGCGATGGTACGACTTGCAATGGATAGTGCCCTACGCATGCGGTTGGGTCACGAAGGACGAAAGTATATAACAAGACACTTTTCACACGCGGTAGTTGCGCAACAGTTTTTTGAGTTTTTCAATCGAGTGAACGGGATCCGCCCGCATTGACGATGCGCAAAATAGGTGTATCGTAAATCAGATGTCCGGAGACAAAGTTTTGATGGTTATACCAGGAGAGTCCTATTTTACTGATCCGTTTTTGCGTTCATTCTTAAAATTGGGCTACGAATGTAAAGTTTTTGATTATCGGCAGGGGGTTGTATTTACCAATCCTGTATTAAGGCGGGTACTTAGCCGATTTCCATTACTGAAATTCCTCAAAAGGTGGCAGATTGCCAACACAAATCGGTTGCTTATGGCGGCCGTACGTGAGTATAAGCCGAAGTACTTATTCGCACAAAAAGGGGAAAGTATTTATCCGGAGACTATAGAAAAAATTAAAAAAACAGGAGTCATAACGATCAACTTTTATAATGACATGATCAACCAATGGGATACCATTGTGAGAATCGCTCCTGTGTATGATCTTTTCTTTAACCAATGCCATGTTGTACTGCGTCGTCTCTGGAGTGAACGGGGTCTTAAAAACTGTTTCTATATGGCGTATTCAACTGAGCCCCTCCCGGAAGATAAATTAATCAGGCACAAGAAGTATAATGTTTCGTTTATAGGTACGTATAATGATAAGATTTATCCGAACCGTGAGAAATACCTAACAGCTATCAGCGATCTCGGCTTGCATATCTGGGGAACTGACGGTTGGGCCAACACACCGTTAAAAAACTGCTTTCATGGACGCTCATATGATGATCAGCGATTTGGCATCTATGCCGATAGTAAAATTGTGATTGATGTCAATTGGGATGTCTGGCCAGCGGAAGGTCTTAGTAATCGACCATTCGAAGTTACCGGTTGCGGGTCATTATTTATGACCGATCATGTGAGGAAGGATATAAAAAGAGCTTATGCAGAAGGCCAGGAGGTAGTTCTGTTTCAGGATGAAAAGGATTTGCGAGAAAGGGTCAAATACTATCTTGCACACCATGATGAACGTGAGAAGATAGCCATGGCCGGTTATCGAAGGACGGCACAAGATCATACATATGACAAAAGAGTGATGCAAATTGTGGATACCATTGAACATCCAGAAAAGTATTTATATAAGTAGTCATATAGATTATTCTATGAAGAAAGCCTCTAGAAATATTATTAAAGTTAAGCCATGCAAAAAGGTAGCCACCTTTGATCCGAAAACAAAAAAGTCCAACGGGTGGCTCCTGGAAGTGGTAAGCGATGCAGATCGTTTTACAAAGCATCTGCGCGGGCAGGTATACCTTACCATTGCCGATCGGGGAGCATTTAAGGGGTATCATCTCCACGCGGGTGCTGATTATTTCGTCACATGTCTCAAGGGCAGAGTTAAAGAAATTATTTATAAGAACAGAAACGAGAAGCAAGAAATTATAATGGGAGATGATGACTTTAAAACAGTTTTCCTGCCGAGAGGATATCCTCATGCCATTGAAAATATTGGGGGAAAACCGGCGTATGTTTTAGTGTATCGTTACCCTGCTTGGTCTGTGCACGTCAAGGAGCAATTTGACATACCAAAAAATCAAATCAAAAGCACCGAAGCTTGGCGAAAAATCCGTGCTTTTATCAGAAACTTTCATAAAACCGATATCCGGCTCGAATAATCTGTATGGAGGTTCTTTTTTACTTATCTCTGTTTGATGGTTTCTTGCCACGCCACTAACGCCTGGCTTTCAGGGATTTCAACATCGTCAAAATTAATAATCTGTCCAGGCTCAACATATCTTTTAAGCACAGCATTAGATACAAGTCCTATTGGCACATGTTGTGGGTTTTCTGCAATCTTGATAGCCTCGCCTCTTACTGTAAAACTACCTATACCTCGTTTAATTATTTCTCCAGGAATTAGTTTTCTTTTGGCAATTGTCGCAACGCTTATTTGTGGATTTACACCATTATTTAGCAGAACACCCTCTCCTCTCAAAACCTGTTTAATGGTCTTTGATATTTCCAAATGGCAAAGATGGAAGGGTCTGGTAAGCACATAATATGGCCCGTCACCAAGTTTGAGATATTTTAAATAGGGTGCCTGCTCTGCCTTGTGTTTAGCCGTAATAAAAACACCAGCAGGAGACTTTGGAGACAAAACATAGTCGCTAATAGTTGTTCCCAATGAGCCTGCTCTTTCTGCAAGCCTTTTAGCCCCATCTTGATGATCAATGCACTCAATCCCCAACATTCCCCGTTGAGCGATATCAGCCCCCAAACCATTTGCGACTAAGGCTTGCTCAATTTGAATTTTAGTGCCATCCGTAAAAGCAATTACTTGGTTAAGACTAATCCCTTGTTTTGTTGCCCAATACTTCATCTCGTTCTCTACAGGAGTACGGTTTAAAAAACCCTTTATATTTCCCAATACAATTGGTTCAAAACCCATCTCCACAACTTCTTTGTAAAAAGCAGCAATACTTCCAGGCTGATCTCCTTCTGCTTCAGTAATAAATCCCTTTTTTGCAAGCCAGCTACCAGAGGTAATATGAAGTTCCGAATCCATAGTAACTACTTTCAGGCCAGCATCCATAGCTTCAGAAACTATCCCTGTGGCATACACAGGATCTCCACTGCACTCAACAATAATATCGGACTCATCAATCAATTCGTGAGAAGAGGCGGTTATTTGTCGTTCCTCTACTGCCAGACCTTTTACCTGTTCTGGATTTCTACGAGTAAGAACCCTGGATATATCCAAAGATAAATCATTCTGTAATGCATAACTCAAGCCCCTGGCAATAAAGCCAGTTCCAACTATACCCACTCTAGTTTTTCTTTCGCTTACCATATAATTTTAATTTCGTTTTAGCAACCTAACAATTAAAATTATATCATATAATATGAGAAAATAATACCCCTGCACTCACCATTAAAACCAGATTCTTTACAAAGATTATTTACGCCGAGACTGTAGACTTGCGTTGAGTTTATAAATTGGTAGAATGCACCAACCCTATGGAACAGAGTGTTATTGCACGGGTTGCCTTACTCAACGAGCAGCTCATCAAACTTAATCGAGTGGTACTAGCATCCCAGAGGCCTCGTACTGCCCTGGTCTTGGGCGCCGGTGGATTTATTGGTGGCCATCTCGTCAAGCGCCTGAAAAAGGAGGGATTTTGGGTTCGCGGTGTTGATATCAAAAAACATAAATACAGCGAGTCTGCTGCTGATGAGTTTACGGTAGGAGATTTGCGTGATCCTCTTTTTTGTCGTCATGTCATTAACCAGCCATTTGACGAGGTCTACCAACTCGCTGCCGACATGGGCGGTGCCGGATATATTTTCACCGGAGAACACGATGCCGATATCATGCACAACTCAGCAATTATTAACCTTAATGTGGCGCAGATAGGCAAGGAGCAGTACGTGAAAAAGATATTCTACTCATCTTCCGCATGTATTTCCCCACGCCACACCCAAGAGGACTCCCAAAACCCAAACTGTGCGGAAGACTCAGCCGAACCGGCACAGCC
>CAYJBA010000207.1:0-5435 GCA_964367865.1 uncultured Bacteriovoracaceae bacterium
CGCCTCCCCGCTCTTTCAAGCCGGGGTCAACGTCGCTCAAGAGCCCCCCGTCGCAGCAGCCCACAGGAGCGCGGAAAAACAGGATCCAATTCTTGCAGAGAAGTTGACCCCTGATTCAAATAGCTCGAAAGAGTCGCTTGAAAATAGGTAAGGTTTGCGTGTTCTCTACCTGACTCAGTGAGTGCGCTTTTTGTGACTGAAAGCCATCCAGAAATAAAGTCCGCCGAGTATCAACATCGCCGCCACAAAAATATAAAGTTTAGATTTGATCACGTGAATCATCGCTTCAGGGGAGTCCAGAAGTTCCGGGTTCTCACCTAATATATCTCTGCCAAACCACGCAAGAATCGTGCACCATATTCCCGCACCCAATAGGGTCATTACGCTAAAACTAAGAAAAGGCATTCGAAAAATTCCAGCGGGGATTGAGATCAGATGGCGAACCACTGGGACGAGCCTTGCCCAGAAAATTCCAAAAGCTCCATACTGGACCGCCCATGCATGGGCTAACTCAATTTTTTTCGGGGAAAGCAAAACATATTTTCCGTAGCGTTTCAAAAGCTGCAAACCCAACCACTGAGCACCCAAGTAACTGAGCGCGGAACCAAAATAGCTTCCTGCTGTTCCGGCGATTATGACACCCACAAAACTCATCCGCCCTTGCGCCGCCCAAAATGCGGCGGGAGGAATCACCAATTCTGAGGGTACCGGAACGAAAGAACTCTCCAGCGCCATGAGAATAAAAACGCCGAGGTATCCCCAAGCTACAAGCCAATCAAACCAAATGCGAATCAACGAATGAAGCATAAGTGGTTCTACTTCAGTTTTTTAGGTTTTGTGGGTTCGTGCTCAGTCTCTGAGAGATCCATCTTAAAAGAAGCCCCGTCCAAGAGCAAAGTTTGCATTTCAGTTTGTTCAAACTTCAGACGACTCATATCTATCGAATTTGGAAGCGAATAAACAATCAATGTACCTGAACCTACAGCAAAAATTTTTGTTCTTTGCTCATTTTTGCGAATAAACTTTCCTGAATAAAGATCCCGGACCCACGAGTACCCGGTGGCCCGAGCCACTCCAGCTTCGTATCCGTCAATAGTGCCTACAAAAAAACGGGCACCGTCGGTGTCAAATAGTCTACGATGCGCCACTAAAATCTTAGATCCAGATTCCAAAATCATTATTTCCTCACTTTTGAAAAACTTTTCTAATTTCAATGACTAGCTGACCGCAACGAAAAGGCTTATTCATAAAAGCTGAAACGCCCAAGTCTTTGGCTCTTTTTACCTCACTATCCATCGCAAATGCGGACATCACGATGACCGGAAGATCTCTGACCTTTCTAACGGCCTCAAGTAACTCCAATCCGTCTATATCGGGCATACTGATGTCACTGATGATGAGATCCACAGGCTCTTTCGAAATGAGTTCAAGCGCCCACCGACCGTCGGTAGCAAGAATAGCTTCAAATCCTTCTCGTTCAACACATTGCTGAATCGTTTCACGCAGAACAATATCGTCATCAACAATGAGTATTCGCTTTTTCTTACTATCCGCCATCGGTAAACAGTTTACCCGCTAAAGCCTCGAATCCGATACAAATTTTTTCCCGGATTGGCAGGATGATCGCTACACACTGTTTCTACAAATACGTGCATTGCGTCGGGAAATAGATCCCCCAACGCTACTAGATTTAGGGGCTCATTTTCAAAAGAGGCAACTAGGTTTCCAGTTCTGCGTACGAAATCGGCGGCAGACTTCTTATGTTCAAGATCTGACATGGACCGGTGAGGCTTAAGTAGAAGATGGGTTCGCTCGACTTTCCACGGAAATCCATCGCGTATGAGATTAGACTCGGTTCCGTGACCCATATTAGGTAGGTCGCGCCCCGTCAAATAAACGAGATGAGCTCCGAGATTGTAAATTTTATTCACAAATTGGGATGCGCCTGGATAGGCCCGATCATAGGAAAGATAACCGCTCGTAAAAAATCGATTTGACCAGAAATCCTTTGCTTCTATCATCGCGCGTTCAACTAAAGGATCGTCTTGCGAAAGTCCAATGGCCCCAAATGTGTCGCGCAGTGAAAATCCAACATGCTGCTCTTCGAGTTTTTTTAGCCGTTCCCTGACCTCCGGATGCTTATTGGAATCTGAATGCGAAAGCCATTCAGTCAAAATTGCATGAGTTCGAGGACCCACTTCGTAAAGCGTCGAATCTAAATCTAAAAGGACGACAGGTTTTTGGTGTCGGCCGATTCTTTCTGAAACTTGCTTTAGTACTTCCGCTTCGGACAGTTCGTGAAAATGAGATCGCTTTTTCCAATCATCTCGTGCAAATAAAAAAAGATCTGGGTTCAGGAATGGATTGCGTTTCATGGAGGCTTTTTAGCGCAACTGCGTCAAAAGGAAAAGCCTATTTCTATCCCTTAAATCGCTCGGATTCGGCGTAAATAACGGGGTCTGATAGATAGGTTGAAGTTAAAAGCTTCGGCCTGACGGTTAAACGATGAACAGCTCTTCTAAAAGGAAGAGCAAAGATCAGCGTCCCTTTTTCAATGGCACCCATGTCTTTGAACGGTACCTTAGAAAGTCCCAGCATCTCCACACGAAGTTCAAAACATCTAATTGTGTGATCGAAAAAAGCTTCAAGTTGACTTAAAACAACGTGGTCTCTTGATTTCCGAAAATAAGCCGAACAAAATCGCTTGAGCCATTTCATTGCCCAAGACTGAATAACAGCCAGGGCTAAAAGAACTTTTCGGTGCGAAGGGTGTTTTTTAATCCATGCCAGGGTTTCTATCTCGCCAAACTCGCAGTGCCGCTCTTCTTCGACAATCGAACTCTCAATAATTTTTTTAATTTCAGAGTCTCCGATCGTTTCGAGCATCGCATAAAAAATTCCTAGTACTAAACCTTCTCCCAGGGCCATCTCCATCGCGACGTGCTCTCCCCAGTTTTTTCCCATCATTCCAGTGGTTAAAAAGCGAATCAACCCGTGTGGGGGTTGGGGCTTAGTCCCAAGCAGAGAAAAAATCCGGAGAAATCGCCTCACATGAGACAGCTCCTCGGTTGCTTGTTTTGCGATAAAGGTCGCGGCCTGAAAGTGCGGTGCATGATAGAGCCAATGGCCACATTGAATTCCGGTGATCTCGCCGTAGAGAAATTGACTAAAGATCCAAGTTAAAAATTCTCGATCACTCTGGGAGTCTAAAGAAAACCGGGCCCCTTTAAAATCGAAACTCAGTTCTTGGCGCGAGACCAGCATGCAAGGAGAGTATCTTGGACACTTGTAGTGTTCAAGCGAGTTGCCTATACTCACGCCGTGTCTAAACACTCCGCTTTATTAAACCAGCTTTCGGACGAGATTACTCGATGCGAACTTTGCCCGAGACTAAGAAAGCATTGCATTAAAATCGCAGACCAAAAACGCCGGGCCTATCAAAACGAGGTTTATTGGGGAAAGCCTATTTCTGGATTTGGCGACCCAAACGCGCAGGTGGTCATCGTGGGACTTGCGCCAGGTTCTCACGGAGCAAATCGAACGGGCCGAGTATTTACAGGTGATCGCTCCGGAGAGTGGCTGTACCGTGCGCTGAATAGAGCTGGGTTTGCAAATCAGGCAGAGTCAAATCATTTAAAGGACGGGCTTAGACTTAAAAACGTCTACATTACATGTGTCGTAAAATGCGCGCCCCCGGAAAATAAGCCAGATCGAGTCGAAATTAAGCGCTGCTCTTACTTTTTGGATCGGGAAGCAGAACTCTTAAATAATGTCCGAGTCTGGATTGCTTTAGGCGGAGTCGCACTGCAAGGAATTTGGCCAAAGATCGGCGGAACCCAACCTCGCCCTAAATTTAAACATGGAGCTACGGTTGATTTAAGTGCAGGAAAATCTCTTATACTTTCGTATCACCCAAGCCAGCAAAATACGTTTACAGGACGACTCACTGAGAAAATGTTTGATCAAGTCTTTAGAAAAGCAAGTTCGGCACTTACTGGCTAACTGTCTAGACCTTAGACAGTTTACCTGGGCCGCGTGGCCC
This sequence comes from uncultured Bacteriovoracaceae bacterium, assembly GCA_964367865.1. Taxonomy (GTDB): domain Bacteria; phylum Bdellovibrionota; class UBA1018; order UBA1018; family UBA1018; genus CAYJBA01. The sequence goes on from CAYJBA010000207.1 coordinate 4,043, forward strand.
CTGCGCGATTTAAAAACCCGGATCACCTGGCATTTCATTTGCTTCCAATAAGGGTAATGATTTCAAAAACTTTCGCGAAAATTGCAATCATTGGACTGTTTTGTATTTCACGGTTTTCCGGGTTTGCGTTCGGAGCTGATGAAATCGACGCGATCTGGGATGTGGAAGCTTTTAATCGATGGCTTTCTAACACTTCTTGCCTTCAGTGCCCCACTCCGGGCCCCGTAATCATGGGGAAAAAAATAAAATATTTTGACCGGGACGATGCGAGTGAGGATTTTTGTAATCAGCCGTATGAAACAGTATGCGGCTATTATCTAAGTCAGGACAATTCTAACTACAAACGCGGCTTAAGATCCTATTTCGGCACTGAAAGACGTGCCCTTTTAGAAACGGCCCGCAAATTCGGAATTCAACCCCCGGAAAATCTTACTCCACAAATTTACGAGCAACTGATTGCGGAATACCCAGAAACATTTGAACGCGAAAATCCGTTGAGAAGTGTTTATCTAAATGAGGAACACAATATTGTGAAAGAGGACTATCTTTCTGCGGCGCGCACCTTTCTCCAACCTGTTTTAGCGAAAATTAAAGAGGATTTGAAACAGTCGGTCCTGGACTCGGGAGCTCGCTCTGAATTGAAGTTAGAAGCCATGGCACGTATTGCACAAATAGAATGGGTAGATCCCGGGCAAAAAAATAACAAATCTGATTTAACTAGAGAGCTCAATCAAAGTTTTATGAATAAATTTTTTAACCAAGCTTGTCCCAATTCAGTTGCTATTAACGCAGGAGCAGTACGATTAACCGATCAGACTTTTACTGTCTCGATCTGCCCTGGGCTCATTTCAAGGTCCAGTCAGTCTTACGTCTATTACCGTCTCCTTGCTGCGATTACTCACGAGCTTGCCCATAGCTTTGATCCCAATGCCTTTGACCCGGGCTCCAAGGAGCGATTGGCGTTTGATCAGTTCGAATCTTGCATTTTAACTCACCATTCAGAAAATATTTTCGCATCCTACGATGGACTATTTGAAATATTTTTAGCGGAAGCGATGCCTACTTACGCCAAGAGACGCACGGCCCGACTCGCCATGGGCGAAATTTGGGCTGACGCCTGGGCCGCTGAGGTATTGGCAAAAGCTTTGAGCCAAAATTTCACTGAAAACACACAAATAAATTTATCTAAACGCCTTTCGGCAATTCGAGAAGCGTATGGCATTTTCTGTGAAGCGCCCGAAGGGGATGCAATTCATCAATCCGCGCGATTTCGAATCGAAACACTGCTACGTAGAAATCTGTCGATTCATCAATTGATGGGCTGCCAGGCAAGACGCGCGGCCAAACCGGGGTGCTCTGTAAGCGGCCCAACCACTCAAAAAATGTTTTAAAA
>CAYJBA010000208.1:0-5419 GCA_964367865.1 uncultured Bacteriovoracaceae bacterium
AATTGTGATGGCTAATACAATTTTGCTGTTCGGCTAAACGGAGATAGGCCGTCCCGATTAAGTATGCGAGCGTAGATCGAAGATCCTTGTCTTCGAATTTGGGCACCCTTCCAGGATAGGGCTCGTGCTCCAAATTTTCTAGTTCGCGAATCGCGGCTTCGGTCTCACCCATAAATAACCTTTCTCGAGCCTTCTCAAGCCGTAATAGGTAAACCTTGCTAGCGTCACGTTCACCGAGAATTCGTGATTCTAACCATTGAACTCTTTTTAGATTTGCGAACTCGTCTTTTTCAGGTTTTTCGTTTTCGGCAATTTTTTTTAATTCTTCGACCATATCAAATTGACTAGCGTTTCGGCACGACACTAAACCGTGTCCCAAAAGTGCGAGTGCAGTCAGAAATAAAAAAGTAAGAATTGCATCGGGGAACTTGGTTTTTCCCATGGGCGACAGGTTACCACCCGTGTGCCCGGCTCGTCTCGAAGATTCTTACTTACATTTCCCATCATGCGAGGATACTCTGGGCCTGATGACAAAGGTTGCCGGGGCAATTCGAAAATTATTATTGAGAATTCATTTACTGCTCGGTTTGCTCGCCGGGGTATTCGTCATTGTCGTCGGTCTCACTGGAGCGATTTTGGCTTTTGAAGAAGAAATCGATCACGTTATTAACTCCAACCTCTGGCGGGTTATGCCTCAGGAACGTAAAGTTCTGCTCCAAACAATCACCGAAACCGTGCACACGTCCCACTTAGATCGTGTTTTTGTTAAGATCCACATGCACACTCACCCCGAGTGGCCCTACGTAATTTCGACGGAGGATGACTTTCAGGTCTTCGTCAACCCGTATTCGGGCGCAATCCTTGGAACTCGAGAGTACTCACAAAGTTTTTTAAGCTGGGTCTATTCGCTCCATAGGAGTCTGCTCGCCGGTGAGACAGGAAGAAAGATCGTGGGGTTCACAGCAGTTATGCTCGTACTTCTTCTTTTAAGCGGACTCTATTTGTGGTGGCCTCGATCGCCCGTACACATTAAGTCTCGATTAATCCCTATGTGGACCTCAGGGTGGAAACGATTAAACTATGATCTCCATTCCGTCCTCGGCTTCTATGCTTCGTGGTATTTATTAGTAATTGCAATAACTGGAATCATCGCTACTTTTCCAATCGTCGAAAAAAATATTTTTTGGATAACCAAATCCCCTCCTCCACCTTGGGAAAATCCTCCTTTTTCAGAGAAGAGTTACAATAGAAATGGAATTGCGCTGGACTTAGCGCTGCAAAAAGCCCAACAGGCGATCCCGGCGGCCGTGTCAACCGATGTGATATTGCCTAGAACTTCGCAAGAGCCAATACAGTTTATAAAACGTGTACCTCACGCACTGAATCGAAATGCTGAAAGCTTTGTTTATGTCGACCAATACAGCGGAAAAATTTTACGCGTAGATCTTTATGAAAAATTTTCGTTAGGCGCGACAATTCACGCGCTTATTTCGCCGCTCCATATCGGACAAATCTTTGGACTTCCGACTCAGATTCTGGCCTTGCTGGCTAGCGCACTACTTCCCTTTTCTGCAGTGAGCGGAGTTATACTCTGGTGGAATCGCAGACGCCAAAAATGACCGAATAGGAAATCGAGTCGCTCACGCTTTATGTGAGTAAGGCCGTGCGAGCGGGACAGGTTCCTGTGGAAGCTGTCGTGCGAAGCGCCGATGGCCGGTCCCTTTTGGTTGAGAAAATATTTTAAAAAGATGGTCGGGGTGGCGAGATTCGAACTCACGACCTCTTCGTCCCGAACGAAGCGCGCTAGCCAGGCTGCGCTACACCCCGATATCAACGACGGGAAATATCTGGGCAAAATAGGTGAGTTGATCGGCGATGTCAATGAGTAAAGGTGGAGTTGTTCGATCAATTGCTAAGAGATAGCTCTACCCACCAATAGGACCAAAGTCCGATTAGGATCACTAAAAATGCAGACAAAAGCCACGCCCTAAAGAAACTCTTGTTCCAAGGCATCACCGAAAACCACGACCTAAAAATCATATTGGGATTTGAACCCTCCCAAACCGCTCTTAGCTTTGGAAAAACATCCGATATTATCTGAGACAATAGAGTCTGCCCTTCTTTGGCGCTCGCTGCTGAGGGATTACCCCAATAGCCTGAAACCCTCGCAGAGTATCGATCGAAATATCGCGACAACCGCGAGGACGTTCGCACTACTTCTGGAAGCTTTGAAAATTCGTCTGCAACCAACTCGGGCGTGGTTGCCAAGGCAATAGAGGTATCTCTCTTTCCGCCATTTTCTACCGCATCTGAAAACCAGAGAGATGCCCGGATTTCAGCAGAAGAAAGCACTCCCGACCGTGCTGAAACCAGCGTCACCCGACCTGCACTTCTATTGATTAGAGTTAGAATTTTTCTCCAAAAGGAACCATTAATGATTTTTCCAGCATCTTCGATTGCCGTAAGTTGTTTTGGCGTCACCGTACCGCTAAAACAAACAAAATGCCTGAATCCTTGTTTGGCTAGACTTCGACAAGAATCCACCAAGTAATCTCTCAGGATGTAGTTACGAATCAGAATAGGTTCAGCGGTTGTTTTTGCACTGGTGCCCAAAGGGAGCGGCGGAAAAATAACTCCGCTCCAACCGGGCATTTCCTTTTCTAGGCGCAGGGCCGCCAATTCACAAAGTTTGAATCCTTCGAAAATATCCGCACCGATCGGAAGATGTGGACCGTGATCTTCTACGCCGCCCACTGGAAAAAAGAAAACTGTGGCATCTTTGGGAAGCCGTGAGAGTTCTTGTGCAGAGAGTTTAAGTAGTTCAAGTGGCATCGGGCGTTATTCCAAGAAGCTTAACTGCATTTTCTCCAAAAATCAGCTCAGATTCTTGAGCGGTGATTAATCCGGACTCCCGCGACTCGTCGATTCTCCTTTTAGCAATATTAAAATTGTTTCCGACAATGGGCCAATCAGAGGCAAACAAAATACGAGACGCGCCGATTCGTCGAACAGCCTCACCAATTACCTCTGAGGGTTGCCAAGAGGTGTCCACAAATAGATTGGGATACTCTTCGCAAAGATCCAACGCGATATGCGGATCATGAAAGTTCATATGCGCGAGTACAAATTGAGTTTGAGGATATTTTTCAAACCAACCACTATACCTCTCTGCATGCCCCTGATCAGGGTCCTTAAAAAGAACGTGAGTGTACAAGCATCCCGTATGAAGTATCACGATCATGCCATGATCAGCTGCCGTTTTAAGTAGCGCGCGATATCGGGCCGAATCGGGGCCTTCCCCATCAGCGGCCGGATGAATTTTTAGTATCTTTACTCCCTTTTCAGCAAATTTTTTAAGCATCAAACCAGGTCTTGATGTTCCAGGTGGAATATTTACAGCGGGAATTAACCTTGAGTTCAATGCGCAAACTTCTAAAACAAATTCGCTTGGAGCGTATGGCGGGTGCGCCACGACAACTGCGTACCGAACCTCCGCCTCGTCCATCTCGTCTAATAAGTCAGGCGCACTGGATTCAATTAAAAGTGTTGGAAGAGGAGCAAGACCACCCACCTGGTCGAGTCTCGTTCGTACAGGTTCCGGCAAATGTCTCATGACCGGTTGAAACTGGTGAACCCATCCAGCAAAGGGGCGGTACCAATCTCGAATTTTTTTTCTTCCCATTTGTATCGCGATCGATGGCAAGATTTTTCCCAGAGTTGAACTCACTGAGTCTGGAAATACATGAGTGTGAAAATCGACGATCAGGGCCATTATTAAAATCTAATCTTTATGGTCACGTTAAACTAGACAGCCGCTTTTACCGGGTGGGTCGGCAAAAAATGTTCTTCTTTACCCAGGTCCCAAGACGGTATAGTAAGTATCTAAGTCGGGTATAGAACTATGCGCGTAGCTTTCTTTAATGGACTGGTCGGTTTTTCAGCAACTGTCATTGTGGGTTTTGGTGTTTTTGGAATGTCCTTTGGACTATTCCTTTTTGTTTGGATTATTTCGGTGTTGGCTGTAGTCATTAGTCTCTTTTCATCCCTTGCTGCTGAGCGTAACCATTGGCTAAAAACTCAAATTTTGCGTGGCTCGCTTCTTACTTGGGGATTTCTTGTCGTGGTTTATTTTGGAATTTTATTGGCACTCGCTCCTCAAATGCGCAATGTTGATCATCTCGTTTGGCTGTCGGTTCCCTTGATCGCAGGACAGGGCTGGGCCATTATGTTATTTGGCCCGATCCAGGACAGAATCGTCAGGCGATCTCAAACGAAATCGCATCTGACTTTTTAAAAAAGCTAGGGTCGTTTTTGAATTTAATAAAGGAGAATCGAAAATGGAATACAACTTAACGGATCAGTGGATCAGAAAAAACCCCAACCGCTGGATCGCTGGAGCACTCGGCGGATTATTCGCTGGGACCGTTATGGCTGTGGTAGCGATGCTGGTTTCGGCGAAGGTCGGTATGCAACCTACATTTCCTTTAAAACTGGTCGCCTCAGTCCTTCTGGGTGCCCAAGCTACTGATTATGAAGCTGGTGCCCATTTTATTTTGCTGGGCCTCATCGCTCACGAAGTTCTGGCAATGTTCATAGGAATCATTTTTGGACATTTCGTAACTGCAAAAACGTTTGTCGGCAATACGGCCATGGGGTTGGTTTGGGGGCTTTTTTCTTGGATCTTTATGTGGAATTTGTTTTTTCAGTCGTTTTCAACGGTACTTGCTGCTCATATTTCTTCAGCCGCCGTGTTTCCGATTTGCCTCGCATTTGGAATCTCACTCGCGAGTGTGGGACTTTTTGACCGTCTGATGAGTAATTAAGAGTTTTTCTTCATCTCTTCGATCGTCGTTAAATATTTTTGATGAAGGCCCTCTAGAATTTCTTCCTGTTTTTTGCGATATCCGTCTACACGGGATTTTTCGCTCTCACGCAAGCGTTCAAATTCTTTTTCTTGATTAATTTTTTCTCGATCTATTTCTGCTTGGTGTTGCTTTTTCATCACTTCTAATTCTTTTTCTCGGCTTTCTTTATGGCGGCTCAGATCTACCGTATAAGCCTTCTCCACGGTTTCATTTTCTTTTGCGTAGCGCTGTCCCAAGCTATCGATGTTTTTACTATGGTCGCGCTCCAATGACTCTAGTTCAGAGCGTTGCTGCTCACGGCGTTCTTTTATTTGCTGCGCAAATCGCTCTTCCTGGAGCGAGGAATCTTTGGCTTGGGCGTTATAACTGATTTCCATATTGAGCGTAGGCTCCCTTATTGATTATTTTAAAATCATTTTGGAAATTAGGAATGGGTATTTTTTTCCTGGGGTGGGGGGTTCTTTCCTAAAGTTATCGGAGCGGACATCCCTGTCCTTACCTGCGTAAAACGTCATCCTGACGCAGGAATCTGATAACTTTAGGAAAGAACCCCC